>CBFHBI010000281.1:0-4847 GCA_965653755.1 uncultured Blastocatellia bacterium | reverse complement strand
GACTACGGGCGGACGATCTACGACCTCTCGCTACGCCGCGACCTCATCCGCATCTGCCACTTGATGTACGAGCGCAGCTACGTCGTCTCGTCTGACGGCAACGTGAGCGTGCAGCTCGATGACGGCCGCGTGCTGGCCACGCCGACGATGACTTGCAAAGGTCGCATGAGTGAGGAATTGCTGGCGATTACTGATCTTGAAGGGCGGCCGCTGAATGATCGACGCGCGTCCAGCGAACTGGAAATGCATCTGTTGATTTATCGCGAGCGGCCGGATGTGCGCGCTGTCTGTCATGCGCATCCGCCGCATGGAACCGCATTCGCCGTCGCCGGCTTGCCAATCGATCAGCCGATTCTGTCGGAAGTAATTCTCACTTTGGGTTGTGTGCCGCTGGCGGAATACGGCACGCCTTCGACTGAAGAATTGAGCGATGCCATGCGGCCGCTGGTGAAGCATCACAACGCGCTTCTGATGGCGAATCACGGAGCGGTCGCTTACGGCTCGGATCTCTGGCAAGCCTGGGATCGTCTGGAGACTCTGGAGCATACTGCGAAGATCGCGATTCTATCTCGCGTGCTGGGCGGCTCGCGAAATTTGCCTGCGGACGCAATTGAAAAATTAATCGACGTCCGCGAACGCGCCGGCTATTTGAACCAGGAAGCGAGATGTCAGGCGTGCGGATATCTGCATGAGACGAATCTTTCGTGTCCGACCGGCGAACGACCGGGGCCGCGCACCTGCGCGTCATCATCCGCGAATGGCTCGGGCCGAGTTTCGCTCTCGCGTGAAGAGTTGGTTGAGCTGCTCAGTCAGGCAGCGAGGTTGAATGATTAGTCTAGAGTTCAAGCTTCAGCTTGCATCTTAAAGACTGAACTCTAAACTACGAACACGTGTTATTCTAGTAACGATTTCCGATTTCCGATTTACTAATCAAAGCTTCTCACAGGAGAAACTGAATGCAAGAAGCACTGGGAATGGTTGAGACCAAAGGTCTGGTCGCGATGATTGAAGCGGCTGACGCGATGGTCAAAGCGGCCAATGTCACTTTGGTCGGTTACGAGAAGATCGGCGCAGGCTTCGTCACGGCAATTGTGCGCGGCGACGTGGCGGCGGTGAAAGCTGCTACTGACGCCGGCGCCGCAGCCGCTCGCCGCGTTGGCGAATTAGTTAGCGTGCACGTGATTCCGCGGCCGCATGGTAGCGTCGATGAAGCAATGCCCGTGACCGCTCAAGCGCGCGCATGATCATCGCTCGTATTCTCGGCACAGTCGTTTCAACCCAAAAGGACGAACGACTGCAAGGTAAAAAGCTTCTGATCGTCCGGCCGATAAATGTGGACGGCACCGACACGAGCGGTTACGTCGTTGCGGTCGATACAGTCGGCGCAGGCTTTCATGAACGCGTGCTCGTGGTGGCTGGTTCCAGCGCCCGTTTGGCCGCAGGAATGAAAGACGCTCCGGTCGATGCCGCCATCGTCGGAGTGATCGATACGGTTGACGTGACTCAATAAAATGCAACTCGCACGCGTTATCGGCACCGTGGTAGCGACCGTCAAGAACGAATCGCTACACGGCCGTAAACTCCTGATCGTTCAGTCGCTGAATAAGAATCTTGAAGAGCAGGGAAAGCCGCTGGTGGCGATTGATTCCGTTGGTGCGGGCGTTGGGGAATTGGTCTTCTGGTGCCGGGGGAAGGAAGCCAGCTTTCCCTTCAAGCGCGAAGATACGCCGACGGATTGTACGATTGTTGGGATAGTAGACTCTGACAGTCATGTCTTTTGTGGTTAGTGTGCTTTGTACTTCGTGCTTTGTTCTTTGACCTCTCTTCTCAGCCGTGCGCCGTGACCAGCACGTCAACGCTCAAAGAACAAAGTACAAAGATCGGTTTTTAAAGAAATGCTTCTCGCCAAAGTTCTCGGCAACATTGTCGCCACACAAAAAAATCATCGCTATGAAAATGCGCGCGTGATGTTGTGCGAAACTATCAATCCTGAAGGCGACGCGACTGGGAATACTGTGCTGGCGCTGGACTCAGTCGACGCCGGAGTCGGCGATACCGTGCTGATTGTGCAGGAAGGTTGGAGCGCTTCGACCAGCGCCACCGGAAAGGCCGGCGCGGCGATTGATTCGGCCATCGTCGGAGTAGTCGATCGCATCGATCTGTTGTGATGCTAAGTTCAGAGTTCAAGCTTTAGCTTGCGCGGGCGAAGGACAATCTAAAGATTGAACTCTGAACTTTGAAACAAGTGAGTACTAATCAAGATCAAGCAAGGTTGATTGCCGAACGCGTCGCGCGCCGACTTGGCGCCGAATCGCCTCCGATCGAACGTGCGGCGTCGATTTCGAACAACAGCGCTGACCTTCCCGTCGAAAATCGTCGCGCGCGCATAGTTGATTTTGTTTCGGCCGCCGCTCCTCCCCGCATTGAACCGTCGATAAGCTCATCGACGACCGCGCGAGTTGAAACCCGAGGCGAGGCGCCGGTGACAAACGAAAACGCCAAAACATTTTTCTATCCTCAGGTGGTCCAGTCGCCTTGGCTCGCTCCGTTTGCGCATACTTCATCCGTCGCATCTCCGGCTCGGACCGGAAATCTACAATCCGAAATCCGAAATCCGCAGTTAGCATCGCATCCAAGCCAGGAGAAATTCGGCGTCGAAGAAGCCGCTGTCTCGGAACTGGTCGAATTTTTCGAGAACGAAAAACAATGCACAGTCGATCCCAGCGGCAAGCCTTGCGACCATTGCGCGATGTGCAGCTCCCGTGGATTTTGAAGTCAACACCAATTCGGTGGGTCAAAATATTCAAGACACGAACAAAAGCTTTGCGCACCGCGATAGGTCGTGGTAGAGTGCGCGCGCGGTATGCGGCAACCTTTCATACTGTCTCACAAACTCTCTTTTATCGATAAGCAGTTTTGCTGGTGAGGCAGCATCAATCTCTGAAGGGAGCGGATCCTGAATGGTTCCACCCAGGTCCAGGTTTTATGCAATGATCTACGCGCAATTGGGAGGTTTCCTGATTGTCGTCTCCGGGATGCTGTTTTACTGGATCGGTATTGGGGCTGCGAGGGTACCAAGAACCATTACATGGCGCGTCGCAGCAACGGCCGTTGCAGTTTTGTTAATGGCCTTAGTGCCATCGGCTTGGAACCAAGCCAGAATGATTGTTCGAGGATTAGCCGGAAAACGCGTAGATTACACAGAACCTTTAGCAGACAACCCGGTTTCAGTCCGTCGCCTGGTTTGGGCCTATTGTTATGTCGACTTGGGCTTGCTTACGTATTTGGTACACATAACGGGCGGCATTTCAGGAAGTATGTACGCCGAGGTATACCTAGTTATTCCGGCGATCGCCCTTGTGATGATTCTAGATACCAGTGAAGTCTTGCGGGCGCTCTGGCTCATAGCGTCAGCAACCATAGGTATTATTTTGTCTTACGTAATGAGCCGCAAACAGTGGGTTGAGTTCAACGCCGCGCAATTCCAAGCCGCTTTCGATATTTCGCTGGCTTTTGTCCGGTGTGAGGCGATTGGGATTCCCATACTGCAAGTCGCAGTTCTATGGTTCCAACTCGAAGAGACTACCGAATAACTTTATCGCGACGAAAAAGCGATAATGGCCATCACCACAAGGACCAGAACCACGAAGCCAAGCGGTCCCAGTGCTGAGGTCCACGAGCCTTGACGTAGCGCTTCCTGCAATCCTTGGGCTGTGCGAGTTACTTTATCCATAGTCACGTTCTGATTCTTAACCGCGCTCTCGATAGTCGACAGTTTAGATGCCATCGCGGTTGCCTCCGGTGCCGTGTCGACGGCCTCTTCTAGCTTGAGTTTCGCAGACACAAAAGATTCTCCAACCTCAACACTGTAGGCTTTGGCTCTCCATTGAAAGTATTGAACGACATTACAAGGCGAAGGTTGCGAGATTGATTAGCCAGTGTAACGTTTTGGTGAAGACGACCGAGAACCAGTGGCGGGGCGACTACCGCGTAACCGTCTTCAAGCCTAGCATTTTCGTTCAATCGCGGGCAATAACAAAAATGCTGCCCTAGATATGGTGGTGACATTAATATCTCTATCCAATATCTTGACGCTGTCGCTCAATCGAGCGGAGTCTAACACCCCTCACAAAAAAAATCTATAAAAACTATTGACAGCGCCGGATTCCAAGCGTAGTATGCGCCGGTGGAGCGAAGTGGAGTGAAGTGGCTCAAGCGACACGAATCAAGCTTGAAACTGGCGCAAACAGCAGAATCGTCCCCACTCGTCTCCGGAATCATTTGCAGTGCTTCGCGGGAATTACAAGGCTCGAATCGATTCCAAGGGCCGGCTCAAAGTGCCGGGCCTTTTCCGGCGTTACGTTGAAGAGAAGTACGGCTCGAATCTTTACCTGACGAGCCTGACGGGTGAATGCGTGCGCATTTATCCGATGCCTGAGTGGGAAGCCATCGAACAGAGATTGTCTCTCTTGCCCTCGATGGACCCTTCGCGGCGCAAGTTCCTTGACAGGACGAACTACTACGGTCAGCAGGCGACGATGGATGCGCAAGGACGTGTTCTGATTCATCCACTGTTGCGCAAGAGTGCACAAGTCGTGGGCGACGTTGAGGTGCTTGGATATTTGAACTACCTGGAAGTTTGGGAGTCGGATCGATTCCAACAGCGCTTGCTCTCGGATCCTTATACCGAGGAAGACGAAGCAGCGATTGCGCGACTGGGGATTTGAGGAGTGAGCAGTGAGCGGTAAGCAGTGAGCAGTTGGAAATGCAAAGCGGAAGTTGGCGCGATGAAAGTGCTGCTCACTGCTAACTGCTTACAGCTCACTAGCAGTTGTTCTTTGAACGAG
>CBFHBI010000280.1:0-4858 GCA_965653755.1 uncultured Blastocatellia bacterium | reverse complement strand
TACGCCTTCGCTCAAGTTAAGAAACGCAAACACGACCCCGGCCAAAGTGCCACCGGCGATATAGCCGGAGGCTAGAAGCACCCCTGGACTCTTGTCCGTCTCCGCGGCCATCTGCTCTTCGGTCAACTTCTGATGCTCGGGTTTTTTCCGCAGGTACTTGTCTACGACCCAACGCACCATCCCGCCGACAAAAATTGGCGCGGACGTCGAGAACGGAAGATAGACACCCACAGCGAAAGCCAATGACGGAATGCCTCCCAACTCCAGTACGATCGAAATCATGACGCCTAACAGCACCAGACCCCAGGGAAGTTGACGGCTGAGAATCCCCTTGATGATATAAGACATCAGGGTCGCTTTAGGTGCGCTGAACTTCGCGACGCTCTGTTCGGTGCCCGGCACTTTGTCATAGATACCGTTGATCCCAGGATCGGCCAGATAAACCGGCACGCCCTGGTCGTTCACCAGATACCGTCCGGCGGGGCCGTAATCGGTAGTCGTCTTATGAACCACGTTGTATTCGGCCGTGTCCGAACTGGCCTGTCCGCCGCGCAACCGCTCGCGCTTCGGCTGGTTGCCGCTCATCACGTACTGATCGGGTGAGAAATGAAATCCGGCAGGAAAAGAAAAGTCCTTCGTTTGGGCCACGGGCACATAGACCGTACCTGACTGATTCATCGCCAGAAGGATTGGTCCGAGCGCCAGCGCCGATGCCAGCGCGCCGATCAGGATGGCAATCTGCTGGGCGCTCGGTGTCGAGCCAACCAGGAATCCGGTCTTCAAATCCTGTGAAGTCGTGCCGCCATTTGAAGCAGCAATACAGACTATGCCGCCGATGGAAAGTGCTGTCACGAAGTAAGGAGGTGCAGTCCACCCGATGATTAGAAAAAACAGACAAGTGAGCAGCAACGTGGCGACGGTCATGCCTGAGATGGGATTTGACGAAGAGCCGATCTCACCGGTCAGACGCGACGAAACCGTGACGAAGAGAAATCCAAACGCGACAATCAGCACCGCGCCAATCAGATTAAAGCGCAGGTTCAATTGCGGCGCCAGCATGATTGCCAAGAGCAGCACGATGATGCCGCCGAGCACAAACTTCATCGAGAGATCGCGATCCGTTCGCGGCGCGTTAGCCGCCGACGCGGCGCGGCTGCCTCGCAAATCAGAAAGGCCGCCCTTCAAACCGCTCCAGATGACGGGCAGCGATCGCACCAAACTGATGATGCCGCCGGCGGCGACAGCGCCCGCGCCGATGTAGAGGATGTAGGCCTTTTGAATCTGCGACACCGACATGTCTTTGATCAGGTGGGCCGTCTCAGGCGACAACGGCGTGGTCCAGCCACTGCCGAAATATTTGATCGCCGGAATTAAAACCAGATAAGCGAGCACACCGCCGCCGACCATGATCGAAGAAATGCGCGGGCCGATGATATAGCCAACCCCGAGCAGCGCCGGATTGTTTTCGATCGAAATCGATCCGGCTTCGAAAGGCTTACCAAAAACCTTCGTCGGATATTCTTTCCAGGTCTTCCAAATCTGTTCCACCGCGTAATAAACAAATCCGATTCCGAAGCCAGTGATGATCGTCTTGCCGCCGGTCGTCGCTTCGTCAACGATGCCCGTTTCTTTGGTGGCTTCGGCTGCGGCCGCGCGCGATTCGTCAGAAGCGCCGGCCTTCAACACTTCCGCGCAAGCCGTACCTTCCGGATATTTCAAATAGCCGTGCTGCGCCACGATCAATGCGCGGCGCAGGGGAATCATCATCAAGATACCCAAAAGCCCGCCCATCACCGCCACCAGCATTACCCGCGTTAACTCCAAATCAAACCCGAGAATCAGAATCGCGGGCATGGTGACGCCAATACCGAAGGCAATCGACTCGCCCGCCGATCCGGCAGTCTGCACTACGTTGTTTTCGAGAATGGTTGCGTCGCGAATGCCGATCTTAGAAAGCACCCGAAACAAGGTGATGGCAATGACCGCGACGGGAATGGACGCGCTGACGGTCAATCCGACTTTCAGAACCAGATAAAGCGACGAGGCGCCGAAGATAATTCCCAAAACCGTTCCCATGATCAAGGGAATCGGCGTCAGTTCGCGCAAACGAGCTGACGACGGAATGTAAGGGCGAAAAGTCGCGAGAAAAGGATTGTCCGGCTTGAATCCAACGCGGTCGGGATACTCTTGTGCGGCGGCGGCTTCACCCGGCGTGACCATATCACTGGACATCAGTTTCTGACCTCCGAAGAGTTTCGCAAAGCGGGGAGTTGTTAAGGGAAAAGACAGGATTACTTTACACCGCGGAAAGCTAAGAGCAAAGAGCTAAGGGCAAGGCGAGAGCAAACCGGCCGGTAAAAGCAAAGCAAAGGGCAAAGAGCAGAAATACACGTTCTACTCCTTGTCCCTAGCGCTTTGCTCTTAGCTCTATTAATTCTTCCCGCCGGTCTTACCGTTTGCTGCGTTCGCGGCGCCGGGCTTGGGTGCGTTGTAAACTTCGCGGTGTTGCACGGTGTAGGCTTTATCGTCGTATTGGCCGTCGCCATCGACATCGACTTTCACCACAATCTTGTGCGACTTGCCGTCGGCCACGTCGTCGGGCTTGAAGCCGAGGCTGTATTGGCTGCGGAGCAGAGCGTTGATTGAACCAAGCACCTCCGGCAGTTCACCTTCGAAAGTTACCGGGAAGAACATGCCGCCGCTTTCTTTGGCGAAAGTCTTCATCGTGTTATCGGCCTGCAGGAAAGTCATGCGATCGATGGGAATGCCGCGAATGTTCGAGCCGCGTCCCGGATCCATCATGTCGCCATATTTCTTCACGAACAGTTGGCCGGTACCAATGATGTAGATCGGAATGCCGGAGTTCTGCACGATCTTGCGCGCCTGGTCCATATTGATCTTGCTGAACGTGTCGATGCCGCACGAAACCAACAACACCGCCTTGCGCCGCCCGCCCGGCACGGACACCATGCCCGCATAATCCGAGGTTCGTTCTTTTGTATCCTCGAGCACGACCGAGTCGGCGCGTCCGCCGACCAGCGTCAGTTTCAAAGCGTCGTAAACATTGTTCTCGCTGAATGCCGGCTGGTTATGCAGCAAGAGGCTGATCACCTGCTGGATTCGATTTGGATCGTTGGTGAAATCTGTCAGCGGCGTCGGCCGCATGTCGTAGGCAATCACCGAAACGTAATCTTCGGGCTTAATGAATTGCGACAGGAACATCGCCGTCGGCCGAATCATCTCCATCTGGCCGTACTCCATGCCGCCGCTGCCGTAGTAGCCGAGCGTTTCTGCGAGCTTACTGTACTCAACTACCAAGGTAATCGTGATCGGCGCTTCGGGCGTGGCAAAGTTGGTGATGTCTTTCTTCACGCCATCGACGAAGATGGCAAAGTTTTCCTTCTTCAGATTAAGCTGCGGCTGACCGGTCTTCTTGTTGTAAACAACCGCGTCCACATTAACCAGATTTGTGGTCGTGGCGATGCGCTCGGCTTCCTGCGGTTTGCCCATCACGTCGGGCGGGGTCGGCTCGGGCTTCTGCTCGTCGCTCTGCTGATTTTCATCAGGGCGCTTGTTCTTTTTTTGATCGGAGGATGGGGGCTGACGCCGGGACTGTGACAGTACCAGCGAGCCAGTGGCGAGACCGAAAGTAGCGACGACGGTCAGCGCCAGGACGAGAGAGCGACGCAATTTCTTATTCATAAAGCGATCCTTCTTGGATTCCCGAGGCGGCCGATTCTGGAAGCGACTATATGGTGCTCGCGCGAGCGTGGTCAAGCTGATCGATGCGGCCTGAAAGTCTGTGATGCTGGAATTGCGGCGTTCGTTTACTCGTCAGAGGGAATCTGCAGTTGAGTTGAGCGCTTAGCCTAACGAAGTCAGAACCATCGGCGTCGATGGGTTCTCTCGTCAGACACGTCTTGCGTATCAACCCATCCGCTGACGCAGATGGTTCTGACGTCCTAATCCGGCCGCGTGTTCAGCGCCTCGGCCTCGATCGTCACATCAAACGTGCCTGAGTTGTCGGCGAGATTCCCTTCGTTCACACCCAGGAACAGGACGCCGTCGCGCTGCGCCACGAAATCGTGCCCGCGGCCAATGAAAATGAATTCGTCGTTATCGTCGCCAATCACCGCAATTAATCCGCCGGTCGGTTGGTTGCGCATTAACTTGTCGCGATCAGGCAGATTCGCAATGCCGTCCGGAGTCGAGAAGCGTCCGCCGCCAAGGTTCACTCGTCCGGTGGCGGTAATTCGCAGTCGCTGGCCGCGACGCACGACCAGTCCGCTGTTGGTCCAACCGTTGCTCGCATTGTCGGCGCGCACCTTGAGGTTGATGGGGAAGAAGGTCGGATTAGGATTCGACGATGGTTGCGCGGGCGAAGTATTTGCGGGCGGCTGATAAGGTGGGTTCGACGCATTATTCACCGGCGGTTGATATGTTGGGTTGTTCGATTGATTCGTTTGCGAACCGCCATTGTCCTGGCTGCTCGTATTCCCGTTTGCATCGAAGTCGATCGATTCAACATCTTCCATGTACACGGTGATTTGGCTCTTGCGGCCGCGCGCGCCCCCGCCCACGAGAATCGTAAACTGCTCGTTCTTGAAACTTATGATCTGGCCATGAATGACGCTGCCGTCTTTCAAATGAATCGTGTCCGCGAGGATCGGCACAGACACGGCGAACACCAGCGCGAGCGCAAAGACTGCGCGAGCAAAGAACTTTTTCATGATGACCTCCAAAAATAACTCCTTGCAATGATGACTTTGTCCTTTTTATCAACAGCCGGATTGACTCTTTTGTAGGAAACTATTTCTATTTTTATCATGACCAAATCATTAGACATTCACGCACTTTT
>CBFHBI010000279.1:0-4879 GCA_965653755.1 uncultured Blastocatellia bacterium | reverse complement strand
AAGTCGAGAGATCAACCGCCCGCTACCGCAGGCGGTTCTGACTCCACCATCACACGAATGGGATAAATCAATTGGTAAGTTTTTTCAACTGATCATTCAGCAGTTCCCAGACCTGCTGCACATGTCGCTCAGTTGTGCGGATGTTTCCAATTGACAAACGCAGCGTGAGCTTGTCATTTAACTTCGTGTGCGAGAGTAAAGCTTTGCCGGTTGAATTGACGGCGTGCATGATCGCTTCGTTGAGATCGTTCAGACTGCGCCCCGCCGTAACTGCGCTTTGGGCCAACGCGCCGCCGACTGCGGGATTGATTCTCGCGCGGAAACAAACCAGCGCGAACGGCGCCGGCGCCATCAATTCCCAATCAGGCGACGCCTCGACCCACGACGCAAACAGTTGGGCCAGCCGGCAGTGCTCGCGAATTCGCCTGGCGAGTCCTTCGTGACCGAAGTAACGAATGATCATCCAGAGTTTCAGCGCCCGAAAGCGCCGGCCAAGCTGCACGCCGTAATCCGATCCGCTGCGCACTTTCTCCTGTTCAGGCGTGCGCAAATACTCGGGCACCAGCGAGAACGCGCGGCGTAACAAATCCAAGTGCCGGCAATACAAGACCGAACAATCAAACGGCGTGAATAACCATTTGTGCGGGTTGAGCACGAGCGAGTCCGCGCGTTCACAACCCTCGAGGATGTAACGCATCTCTGGAACGATCGCGGCCGAGCCTCCGTAAGCGGCGTCAATGTGCAACCACATTTTGTGCTGCTCACATATTTCAGCGATTGCCGGAACTGGATCAATGCTCGACGTCGAGGTCGTGCCGACGGTGGCCACCACACAGAAAGGTAAAATGCCGTTACGTTTGTCTTCGGCAATCGCGTGAGCGAGCGCGTCAGGTCTCATTCTGAATTGATCGTCTGCCGGAATCTTGCGCAACGATCGCTGGCCCAATCCGAGCGTGATGATGCCTTTGTCGATCGATGAATGGGCCTGCTCGGAAGCGTAAGCACTCAGCAGCGGTAAATCTGTTCTGCCACTCATCCCTTCTTCGCGAATGCGCATCTCGACACCTTCACGCGCGGCGGCGATTGCGTGCATGCTGGAGACTGATGCTGTGTCGTAGATGAAACCGCTCATGCCGGCATCAACCCCCAGCATTTGCCGTAACCAATCGAGGGTGACTTCTTCCAACTCTGTTGACGCCGGCGACGTGCGCCAAAGCATCGACTTAACGTCGAAGGCGGCGCTCAGCAACTCGCCGAAAATTCCGGGGGCGGAGGTTGACGTAGCGAAGTAGGCGAAAAAGGAAGGATGACTCCAATGCGTGAGCGCCGGCACGATGAGTCGATCGATATCAGCGATGATGTCGGCCATCGGCTCGCCATGTTTCGGCGGAGACGTAGGCAATTGTGCTTTCAGATCGCCTGGCTCAATCTGCGAAAGCACCGGCAGCTCTTCGATGTCATCGAAGTAATCCGCGATCCAGTCGATCAGTTCATGGCCGTGGCGACGAAACTCTTCACTCGGCATGTCGCCAAGCTCGTTTAGCATTTGCGTTCGTTCGTGCGCCGGTTCACTCATTACGCCACACCGCTGTTGGCCATTTCGAGATAAACATTGCGCACATTCGCTTCGTACTCTTCGCGATCGGCGTGTTCGGCCTCATCGTACCAGCCCAGCACATTCAAATGATCCGCGCCAAACGGAAAGCTAAAATGCTGAACCGTTTTGGTCGTGCCGTCGGCCGCTTCGAGACTATCGACCCAATTTTGCGATTTCACCGAAACCAGGCCGTCGTTATCCCCGCCTTCGCGCTTCTGTATGACGTCAAAAGCCGGCCGCAGTGGACAGAAAATGCGGCGCCGCTCTTCCGAAGCCGAATAGGTCCGATAGATCACTCCATTCTTGGCTTCAGCATCGACGGCACGTTGATTGAATTGCCGGCAACTATCGAGGGTTAGATCTTTGAAGCCGTCAATATTTATTACCGTCTTGGCGAGTTCCACGAAGAGCAGGCCCGCCGGAGACAAACCATAATCGGCAAAGGAAGTGCCAAGGTGTGGCGTGTCGATCGTGGTCAGGATCGCAACTTGATCCGCGACCCCATGATCGACGATGGCGTGGCGAGCGTTGAGTCCTCCGTTTGAGTGGCCGATGACGTGGACCCTGGCCCCGATGCTTTTGATCTGATCTGCGAGTTCGCCAGCGACAACGTCGATCGGAGGAGCAAAGTCAACGAACGTCTTATGCACATTGAAGCCGTTGGCGGTCAGAAGCGTGGCCACTCCTTTGAAGTAATCCAGGTTGTCGTCATCCCGGATCAGGCCGCGATGCACCAGGATCTCTTGTAAGATGCTGAAACGCGCAATGCCCTCCGCGAATACGATGTCACGAATAAGTTCAGGCATTTGATCCTCCTATGCGAATGCCCTGAATCGAGCAGCTGCTAAACCCCAAGGGCGAACTAAAATCCCAGCGGCTGCAACGGTCTCGGCGCTGTCCCCTCGAAAAACCAACTCGCCCCGACGCGCAAACGATGATGCCAAGTCGGCAGGCGCGCCGTGTACATCGCGAAACGCGCTTGGCGCGCGAGCGGGCCACCGATTACTTTGCCGCCGGTTAATACGGCAGCGTGTTCTGTGCCGAGGCTCACTGCCTCGCCCAGTTCGACAAAGTGCTTTGACTTCAATTCACTGCCTTCGATGAATGCGCGAACGTTCTGCGCGCACAGATGCGATTGCTGATAGGCCAGCTGGGCCGTGCCCGCGAGCGTCGGCACCACGTCCGGATAGAACGCGATGTCGCCCAACGCGAATACTTCCGGATGCTCGCGCAATTGCAGAGTCGGCTCGACCGGAATCAATCCTCGGCGGTCGCGTTCGACCTTGAGCGTTTCCAAAAGCGGACTCGGGCGCACGCCGGCGACCCAGACAACTCCGGAAGTCGCCAATGAAGTTTGCCGTTCATTGTGTTCGATCGTGATGCTGCCCGCGGTGACTCGCAGGACTCGAGTGTTGGTATGAACCTCTACACGTGTCTGTTCCAAAGCGGACTCGACGTAATTGCGAATCTCTTCGCCCATGCCCGGGACCAACCGGTCGGCCATTTCAATGATCACTACGCGAGCCTCGCCGCGCAGCGCGCGCCGTTTTACGGCGTCGCGCAGCAGGTCAGCCATCTTCGTTGAGAGTTCAACGCCGCTCGCGCCGCCGCCTACGACCACAAACGTGAGCGCTTCGCGCGTGTCTTGCGGGTCAGCGTCGGGTGCAATTTGGTCCAGCGTCTCAGTCATTCGCCGCCGCAGATGATTCGCGTCATTCAAAGTTCGAAACGGCAGCGCAAACTGCTCCGCGCCTTCGACGCCCGCATAGTTGTTAGTCGCGCCGGGCGCAAATAGCAGAATGTCGTAAGGCAGCGGCTGGCCGTGGGCCAATCTCACTGAGCGTGCGTTGAGATCAATCTCAATAGCAATATCTCTGATGAACCTCGCGCTGCCTGCGAGCAGCTCTTTGCAATCTGGTGCGATATGCCACGCTTCGACTTCGCCGCTCAAATACTCGTAGAGCATGGGCTTAAAAAGAAAGTGGTCCTCGTCATTAATCAAAGTGACATCGCCCACGCCGCCTAACTCTAACGCCACAAACAAACCACCGAAGCCGCCGCCGACTATGACAATTTTCCCTGGATTTTTGGCCATTTCTTGGAACCTTATTGATTGAAGAGCGCAGATGTTATCAGACAATACCCCGCTTGGCACTGGTCTCGGTGGGGCGGCCCGCAGCTTGCCACTGGCGCAACTGAAATGTTAAGTTCTCGTCTGTTATGTGATTTTCGCGGTTTGTTGTGTGGAGTCACAGACTTACTGCGATCTAGGAGGACCATTTTCAGTAGTGGCATTAGCAAGAGAAGCAAAAGAAAAAATCGTCAACGACTTTCGAGCACATAATTCGGATACCGGGTCAGCCCCGGTCCAAATCGCGCTGTTAAGCCAGCGAATCAACGAACTCACCGAGCATTTCAAGATACACAAGAAGGACAATCATTCGCGGCGCGGACTGCTGATGATGGTCCAGCAGCGACGTAGTTTGCTGAATTATCTGAAGAAATCTAACATCCAGCAGTACCACGAGGTTGTGGGACGGCTGGGTCTGCGACGATAGCAAAGTAATTTCAACGAAGAGAATCTTCGACTCTCTCAGGACAAGGCACGCGTTTTCGAAGAGCTTGCTCCGAGCCGAACGTGACGGCGATACCGGAAAAAAGACGACGCGGGCTGCCTACAACATCGGAAGGCGGCAAGAGCTTCACGGCCAGGCTCTGCCGCCTTCTCTTTTTTCGGGTACGCACGCCTCCGGCGTGCTAGCGCGCGAGACGCGCGCGTACCTGCGCAGCGGATGAGACGCTGCGGGCCGGCGCTTCCCGCCGGACACAAGGAGACAAAATGACAGTGAAGAAATATTTGAAAGAATCAATCAGGGTTGGCGAGCACGAACTGACCGTCGAGGTCGGACGTGTCGCCAAACAAGCCGACGGATCGTGTGTGGTTCGTTACGGCGACACCATGGTTTTGTGCGCCGCCGTCGGCGCATCTACCCCGCGCGAGGGCGTGGACTTTTTTCCGCTGACGGTTGAATACCGCGAAGCGAATTACGCGGCCGGGCGCATTCCCGGAAACTACTTCCGTCGCGAAGGCCGGCCCAACGAGAAAGAAGTTCTTACCAGTCGATTAATCGATAGACCCTGCCGCCCTCTTTTCACCGAAGGCTATCGCAACGAAACGCAGGTGATTTGTTCGGTCATCTCAGCCGACCCGGACAACAACCCGGACGTGATTGCGATCACCGGCGCTTCGTGCGCGTTGTACCTTTCGGACATTCCATTTCC
>CBFHBI010000278.1:0-4907 GCA_965653755.1 uncultured Blastocatellia bacterium | reverse complement strand
TGACGGTGTTGGTGTTGCAGGACGGCTGACTCCGGGACACCGTGACGTTCGGCGGACACGTTAGCGAGCAGGTCGCATCCGTCAGTTCGAAGGTCTTAATCGCGCGCGCGCCGTTACCGTCGGGACTAATAACACCTACGCGCCATGGTCCGCGAATGTCGGTGGTGTTCCCGCTGGTCGCGCAGGCGTTGGGTATGTCTGCATTGCTGGCGGGAAAGGTGTACAGGAAAGTCGAGGGATCGGAACTCACCGGCACGGGGGTGTATGCGAGCGGGATCGGCAAGAACGTGCAAGCGGTATTAGTGGAGCTGGTTCCACCATCACCGAAGTAATGCTCCGGCGCCGCCGGATTATCAGTCAGACCACCATAGACGATCAAACACACCTGGTCGCCAGGATGAAAAGCCGTTAGCTGAGTCGTGCAAGTCGGATCACGCAGTTGAATAACCGGACAGTAGTCTGCGTCTACTTCTCGCGAGCCTGAATCAAGTCCTTGCACGCAGATCCTGCCGTCGCCTCCCGGGGAAGTAACTCCGCCAATCTGCCCGGACGGCACTAACCAATCGGTGAATTGTCCATCTAGATCCGCAAGTGCTGTTTGATTGCTCTGATCGGATAAGTGAGCCGCAGTAAACAGCACTGAATCGCTCGAGCCAAGCGGGATCGTGTAACCCGACTGGCCGACATTGTTGACGGTAGTGATTGAGCCGCCGCCGCTGCTGCAGTCCGTCGAGCCACTGAAGACCTGGGCCGTCAGCGTAAATGTCTCAGTTGTCGTGGCCGAAAATGTAGCGCGGGCCCGTGCAGTGACGTTCCCCGGGGGCAGACCGCCTGCGCCATGTCTCGCGCTCGACGACGCTGACGATACGAGTAGCGGAGCCGCGACCAGCGCCAACACTGCGACCAAAAAGACGCTGGGCAATAAAAAGCCGGAAACGCGACTCGTCTGATGGGCTGTTACCTGACGATTCTTCTTTGGCGCAGTTCTCATCTTCATCCTCCGACGCGGAAATCAGACTGGTTGGTCGATTCTTCTACTCCTCATCTCCAGCTTCGTCAAGGCCTTCTCATTACTTGTTTTAGGTGCTTTCACGGTTTTTTCCGCTTTCACTGGGCGTCGGTTTCCATTAATCTTCAGCCGTGGACAAGTTTCGCATTCGCGGCGGCCGGCCCATTAAAGGGCGCGTCTCGATCAGTGGCGCAAAAAACTCGGCGCTGCCCTGCATGGCGGCGGCGATTCTCACCGCTGAAACAGTTACGCTGCACAATCTCCCGTACGTTCGCGACATCATCACGATGCGGCGACTGTTGGAAGACGTCGGTGCGCATGTGTTGACGCCGGAACTGCGCACGCACAAAATTTCCGCGGCCAACGTCGAACTGATGACGGCTCCGTACGAGTTAGTAAAAACGATGCGCGCGTCGGTGATGGTGCTGGGACCATTGCTGGCCCGTTTCGGCAAAGCGCGGGTGTCGTTGCCGGGCGGTTGTGCTATCGGCGCGCGGCCGATCGATTTGCATCTGGCGGCGTTGACCCAAATGGGCGCTGAAGTTTTTTTGGAGGCAGGCGACGTGGTCGCGCGCTCGCCCGAAGATGGTTTGCGCGGTGCGGAGATCAGCTTCGAAAAGATCTCAGTCACCGGTACCGAGAACGTGATGATGGCCGCGACTCTGGCGCACGGAACGACGACTATTCACAATGCGGCGCGTGAGCCTGAAGTTCGCGATCTGGCAGAATTGCTGAACAAAATGGGGGCGCGAGTGCGCGGCGCGGGCACGCCGACGATCCAGATCGAAGGTGTCGAGGCGCTCGGCGGCGCGCAGCACACGATCATTCCCGACCGCATCGAAACCGGCACCTTCATCGTCGCCGCGGCGATCACGAAAGGCGAATTGGAAATCAAAGACTGCAATCCCGAACATTGCAATCGGATCATCGGCAAGCTGCGCGAAGTCGGCGTCGAGATCGAAGAAGTGAATCAAAGCACGCTGTATGCGCGCTGCGCGTCGCGCGGGTTACGCGCCGGCGATCTGACCACCGAACCGTATCCCGCCTTTCCCACGGACATGCAGGCGCAGTTCATGACGCTGATGACGCAAGCGAACGGACGCTCGACCATCAAAGAAACGATTTTTGAAAATCGATTCATGCACGCTTCCGAGCTACAACGCATGGGCGCGCTCATTCAGGTAAGTCACGATACCGCCATCGTCGATGGCCCAAGCCGGCTGGTTGGCGCGCGCGTGCAGGCGTCGGATCTGCGCGCGTCGGCGTCGCTGGTGCTGGCCGGGTTGGCGGCTGAAGGCGAGACGATCATCGATCGCGTCTATCACATCGATCGCGGTTACGAAAAGATCGAGACGAAACTGAAAGACGTCGGCGCAGATATTGAACGCGTGCGGGAATCAGTGACCGCGCCGCTCGGCTCACCGGACGCCGTAATCGCGTAATAATCTTTCCGTCGACGCTATCCCACCGAACTCTTGTGTTATTATGCGCGCATGAGCGAGACAGATTGTCTTTTCTGCAAAATTCTGGCGGGCACTGCGGCCGCCGACGTCGTTTATCAGGACGGCCGCTGCGTGGCCATCCGCGACGTCAATCCACAGGCCCCGACGCATGTTTTGATTAGTCCGCGCGAGCATATGGACTCGCTCGATGATGCGTCGCAGAAGGATGAATCGATGCTGGGCCACCTGTTGAGAATTTCCGCGCGGGTCGCCAACGATCACGGATTGTCAGAGAACGGCGGCTACCGAACCGTTATCAACACCGGACGCGGCGCGGGCCAATCTGTCTTTCATCTCCACGTGCACGTCCTGGGCGGACGCGAGATGACCTGGCCGCCGGGCTGACCCAGTCATCGCGGTTCTGAGACATACAAAAACGCGCGCCACGAACGACGCGCGTTTTGAATTTGCCCAACTCAACTTGAGTTATTCGCCGTAGCCGCGACGACGTGTAGCTGGCGCGTCAGTTAACCGCACTGGAACGGTGGTCCGACGGCCGCGGCGAATTACTTCCACGTTGACCGTGTCGCCAATCTGATGCTTATCGAGGACGCGATAGACATCGTTGTCGGTCGAAACTTTTTCGCCGTCGATGCCCACAATGATGTCGCCGAGTTCCACATCGCCGTCTTCAGTTTGCGACAATCCACGCAAGCCGGCATTTGCGCCCGCGCCGCCCTGTCGCACGCTCCAAATCAACACGCCGTCATTAACCGGCAGTTGAGCCTGTCTGCCTAAATCTTCGACATTGCGCATCGTGATATTCAGGCTCGGACGCTGGACCGATCCATTCTTAACGAGTTGCGGCACGATCCGCTTCGCGATGTTCACCGGAATCGCAAAGCCGACACCGGCAGACGCGCCCGAAGGCGATTCGATCTGCGAATTGATCCCGATCATGCGGCCATGCGAATCGAGCAATGGCCCACCGGAATTTCCGGGATTGATCGCGGCGTCGGTCTGAATTGCACCTTCGATCTGCCGATTATTTTCAGCCTTGATCGGTCTTTGCAAACCGCTGATCACACCGGTCGTCAACGTTCGATCCAGACCAAACGGATTGCCGATGGCCAGAACTTTCTGGCCCACGACCAAGCGGTCGGAATCGCCTTGAGGTACGACAGTCATCGGCTCCTTCGGCGGATCGACTAAGCGGATGACGGCGAGATCGGTGTCAGGATCTCGGCCCACGACTCGCGCGGGATAGTTCTTGCCACCGCCGAAGCTGACCGTAAGTTTCTCTGCGCCGGCAATCACGTGATAGTTCGTCAGGATGTCGCCTTGCTCATCAATCACCGAGCCGGAACCAGCACCCTCTCTCTCTTGAGCAAAGAGTCCAAAGAAATCGCGCACGGTCGCGCTCGATTGGATGTAAACAACTCCCGGAGAGACGTTCTTATAAATTTCGATGTTGTTTTGTTCGTCGGTCGCGAGTGCCGGGTCGGCGAGAGCCGCTGTCGTGGCCGCCGGCGCCGCCGAACCGAACGGCTGCCAACGGCTGGACAACTGCTGCACTCCGAGTACGGTAATCGTCGCAAACAAGGCTGAGGCTAACGCGATCACGAGTATCTGACGTCCTGTTATCTTGTACATAAATCTGAATCTCCTGACGCTCCGTTAAGATGCCGCGCGACCAGTTTACGGTTGTGCAAAGCGCATTTGCAAAACGCTCAAACACCTCTTCCGGTTCCGCGAAGTCAACCGAAAGTTCCAAAATATTTAACGCGAATTGTTAAGTGCGGTTACGAGAAAAGCGCGAGCAAGGTGTGCGGCACGTTGCTGATATAGGTGACGACCGCCAGTGGTGTGTGGTACCCCAACGCCGACAAGCCAGTGGCCGCGTGAGCGAGCATCAGCGCACAGTAGATCATGAGCGCCGCTTGCATGCCTCGCCGCGCCATGGGCATGTGCGCGCAGCGATATAACACGTAGGCCGCGAAACCGCCGACCGCCAGCTTGGCGAGGAGAAAAGGGCCGTCGCCGATCTTGAGCAACTCGTTCATCAATCCGTTGCCTTCGCTCGCGATACCCGAACGGACCCAGATGAGCGTGAGTTGCGCGTCAATCCAATTCAGAGCAAACAGGACGAGACTCTTTGTCAGGGCACCCATTTTTTGAGGAGTGGTCTCCTTTTGCCAAAAAGTTTGTACAGCTCTGCCCAGGAATTGCGAAACCCCGACTCGAGTCGGGGTCCGCCGTCCGTACGGGAGAAACGAAAATCGTTTCGTTGCTGCCCAAATAAAACTCTCAATCGGGCGAGCATTCCGCTTGGCGGCACAATTTCGTGAAGTCAGGTTGACTGCTTGTAACCGACTTCGTCTCTGCCAACTTACGTTTCATCGTCAAGCCTAATATAGAATTAGTGGCCGAATCAATAACCACTTGCGAATAGCAAT
>CBFHBI010000277.1:0-4922 GCA_965653755.1 uncultured Blastocatellia bacterium | reverse complement strand
TGCCGCCCATACATGGAAACTCTGACGCGCTTCGCGGTTACACGACCGGGAGCGTCGAAGTCGATAATTATCTGGTTCAATCGGGAACCAACAACGGCGTGGACCCGCTGTTGCTCTATTCAGTTATGCATCAGGAGTCGAGCTTTAAATCGCATGCTATCTCGCCCAAAGGCGCGCGCGGATTGATGCAACTGATGCCCGGCACAGCGATGCGCTACGGCGTTACCAATGTTTTCGATGCGCGTCAGAACATTGAAGGAGGCGCGCGGTATCTGCGTTTCTTGTTGGACCATTTTGACGGTGACGTGAATTTGGCCTTAGCTGGGTACAACGCAGGAGAAGGAGCGGTTGAGAAGTACGGTTGGCAGATTCCGCCGTATGCTGAGACGCAGGAGTATGTACGCAGAATCTCTCGGCGCTACTCGCTACTGCGGGATCCGAGCGCGGCAGTGTACGCGCGCTCGATTAGTCGGACGCAATTAACCCGGCTTCAGGCAAAGGAGCCGGCGCCACTTACGATGTATGAACGGACGGTTTCGACGGTGAGATTGCCTGACGGTAAACTCCAATTGATGAGTCAATGATCCGCGGAAAACTCTCGCAAGAGATCAGGCGATCGTCTTTCGGCGATCGCCTTTTTCATTTGGCGCCGTCGTCTCTGTTAGTATGATGCGCAGATTCGCGAACATCGGTACGCGCGTCATCGTATGACGCGAAGAGGTGAGCATGATGCGATGTCCTGAGTGTGGGACGCAGTTAGATCCGAACAGCCGGTTCTGTAATCACTGCGGGGCGGCGACTCGCGATCCTGAGGAGACCCGAATCGCGCGTCAGTCGAGCGCCGCGCCCGCGCGTTACGCCGACGATGACGTCGAGAGCATTATCTTTACCGCTCGCCCAACCATGCTTTTTATCAAAATCGGTTATGGCGCGGCGATCCTGGGCGCGATTCTCATCACGATTCTGTTGGCCATGGTTCGTTTCATCGATATTCCCTGGTACATCTCGCTACCGGTCGCTTTAAGCCTGCTCTTGATCCCTGCCTACTACCATCTGAAACGAAACATGGTGCGATACACGCTCACCGATTCGAAGATCGAAATCGACTACGGACTGATCGCGCGCACGACCCGAAACATTCCGCTCGCGAAGATTCAAGACGTCACCGTCTCGGCGTCAATGCCGCAAAGGATCCTCGGTTTCGGTGACGTCGTCGTCGATAACGCCAGCGAGATCGGCGGCACCACCACGCTTCACAACGTCAACAATCCACGTCAATACGCCGACCTGATTTTGCGGCAACTCAGGCAGTGGCATTAGACTGAAATCGTCGCAACGTTCTGAGATTGGGGAACATCGCAATCAATCGCGGTTTCTAACGGAAATTGCGGCGTGAGTGTTTATGACTTCAGCACTTAACTATAGTCGGGTGACGTTTGTCTTATTCAGTCTCTTACTCTCGATTGGGGTGGCTTTCGGGAAGGAAGAAGCAAGGACTAGTGGAGCAGAGAAACTGCTGTCAGACAACCTTGGCAGCTTCAAAGCTGCGGGCGCTGTCATCAAGATGTTCCCGAGTCAGTCGCCGCATCTATTCGGTGATGGCGCCGCGACCCGAACTTACCTCGCGGACGACGGGTCGCGTTACGACGTTAACATTCAAGTCACAGACAATGACTCGTCAGCCTTTGCTTTACTGACTCAAGCGCGGGGATATTACAGTCAGCTCGGCCGCGATTACTCCCTGACGTTTAATGAACCGGGAACCGCGAGCTTCGAAACTCCCCAGAATGTTTTCTTTTTCAAAGGAAATGTCTTTGCTGAAGTGACCAAGCTTGGGAACGATTCGGATCGCGTGAACGAACTTGCCCGCGAGCTTGCCTCAGGCCTGACGGCCGGTGAAGGAGACGTTCCGGTTTTGCTTAAGCACTTGCCTGATTGGGAAACCAAAGCCAAGACCGCAGTTTACTGCGTCAGCTTAGACGATCTACGGAATGCGTTGAGAAGCTCAAGTCAACGGACCGAGCCCGGCGAAATTCAAGAAGGACAGCCGGTGGCCGGAGAAGCCTATCCAGTGATTGCTGCACTGGACTTCGACGGTGGCACTGAGGCCGTCACCGCAAACTACGGCGGATTAAAACTTGCTATCGTTGAATTCACAACGCCACAAATGTCGATCGATAACGATTCACGCATCTGGACCAAGATTGCCGAATTGAAATCGCAAGGGCAACCCACGCCGAGCGCTTATCGACGCGTCGGAAATTATTCAGTTTTTGTTTTCAATGCGCCGGATGAAAAAGCGGCGAATGCGCTGATCGATCAAGTGAAGTACGAGCAGGTGGTGCAGTGGCTCGGTGACGATCCGCACTTATACGATCGACTGCAGAAGTATCTCACGCAGACATCGGCGGGTGTTTTGATCGCCGTGCTAAAGAGTTCGGGGCTATCTCTGGTCCTATGCCTGGGGGTTGGCGGGTTATTTGGGGCGCTGCTCTTTCGTCACCGGCGGGCGCAACGCGCGGCGGCGTTTTCAGATGCCGGCGGTTCAATTCGTCTGAACCTCGATGAACTGACGGGCACGGCAAACACACAGCGTCTCTTATCGCCATCGAATGAGTCCCACAAAGACAAACCATCGTGAACCGCTCCAACCGCGCTCTCACTTTGGCGTGGTCACGTTGATATCGACTTTGTTGGTCTTGCTGCGAAATAGGCCGCCGCGCCATGCGAAGAACGCAGCGACAATCACGATAAGAAAAATCACCAGCACAGCCACGACGCCTGCGCTGCTTCCGCCACCGTTGTTAGCCATGATTTGCCTCCTCCTGGTTGTCCTTAGTTCCGATTTGATCACGGGGAACTCCGCGGCGCGGCCGGTTGGCTCTGCTGAGGCGTCGTCACGTTCACGTTAATCTTTGTGTTCCGTCCGCCAAATAAACCACCGCGCCACGCAAAGAACGCCGCCACAATCACGATTAGAAAAATCACCAACACGGCAACCACGCCGGTGCTTCCGCCACCTTCGTCAGCCATTAGAATCCTCCGAAGAATCTGAAAAACTAATTTGTCGAGGGCTCTTAATTCAGGGGGTTTACTTTAGGGGTTGCATTGAATTTCTTAGCACAGCGCCGAAGTGAAGGTCAAACGAGGAAAACAAAAAGCAAGTGACGATGGGGGCATCGTCACTTGCAATCGTCCAGCATTTACACGAGGTCCTCGGCGAGAGGTCAATGCGACGACAATAGTACATCGTAGGCCCAGCGTCCCAAATCTTTGTGGTTCACGCCAAATACCTTTGCGCGATATCTGAAAGTGTTGCCGAACTGATCGTGTCGCTCAGATTGGCGGTAGTCGAGCGAGATCGATTCAATGCCCATTTCCGGCAGGGTGTGCAGCTCGTTGGGCTGCGAAATGCCATCGTGATTCAAGTCCTGCCACAATCTGAGTTTCACGAAAACAGAATCGCGTTTATCGATGATGCCGTCGCCATTGCCGCCGTTCCACGTCTTGTCGTAGAGGCCTAAAGCCAGAAAGCCGTTGCGTTTCGTGCCGTCCGGCGGCGGAGGCTGGATGCTGGTGTTGCCGAACAACTCTTTGCCGTCGTCGATGGTGCCGTTGCCGTTCAGATCCAGAACCAGAAAAGCGTTCTCAGATCCGGCTGCCGTCCACGATAGTCTTTCTTTGGTTCCGTCTCGGTTCAAATCAAAATTAACGCCGTCGGCTGCGCTGGTAAGATTGAAACCGTTGCCTGTCACATCAATAATTATTGGCGTGTCCGGGTCGCACATGCAGACGTCCGGATTGTACGTGTGGCCTGACTGCCAGCAACTATAAACGTCCGCATAACTGCAATAACACTGTCCCTTATTCATGCATCCATTACCGGATGGATAACAGCAACCGCCAAATTGATCGTAATCTTCGGGACAGCCGCTGCATGAATTGTTAGACACAGCTACTGGATCTGGATCGCCACAGTATTCAAAATGACAACACTCAATAAATGTCGGAGCGCTTTCGATGACAGCGCAAGTCTGCGATCCGTTGGGACCGCAAGCCACCGTGCATGGTTGTGTTCGAGTAAATCCACAATTCCGATCTTGCCAGTCAATGCTGAAGTATCCAGAATCATTGCCTAAGTAATCTTTCAGCACGCCGCAGGCATCGTTGCCCGCGCCGCATTGCTTCCAGTCTTCGGACCCTTTCGTCCAACACAAGTCATCCTGCGCATGTCCAGTTTTTCGAATTATCACTGCGTGGTGTTTCTCGTTGTTGGGATTCGGGCGATTGGAAGGCTTGGGCTGATACATCAGAATCTTCTTGGTCGGATCATCTGGATACGCAGGGTCTTGCTTGTAGAGTGAGCCGCGGTAGAATGCCGTTCCGTCTTCGAAGCCCACCGCAGCGATCACTAATTCAACTTGTCTCAGATTCGTTGGAAAGTCTAGTTGTTTGAGAAATTGCTTTAGCAACGTGAAGTTGTCAGGGCTGATCTGAATCTCAGCGGTCTCACCTGGCTTGACGAGTTGGTTCCGATCCCGCTGAAGATACTCCGGGTCGAACGGATGCGGGCCCAAATTCAGCGACCAAGCCGCCGTGTGCCTTGTGTCACCTGGTTCTCTGTGAAAAACCAGATCGATAGAGATAGTGGTAATGTTCTTATCAGAGTCGTTGAGAATCTTCACGGCAAAGCCGTCCAGCCAGTCGTCCTCGTCATCGAACTGTTGGCCGATCTGAATGTTTCGATTCTTGTTCTTCGCGCTGACAATTCTCACCGGTTCGAAGCTCCATGATTTTCTTACAACTGTCCGATCACGGCGTTGTGTCTCTTGCGGTAGAGATGGTTGGGCGGTTATACGTAAGCCGAGGACGGCCACGATCACGTAGGCTAACGACCAGACAATCTTGATTAGCGACGACCT
>CBFHBI010000276.1:0-4932 GCA_965653755.1 uncultured Blastocatellia bacterium | reverse complement strand
ATCTTCAACTTCGTGCTGTCGTCCTTCTTGAAATGCGGGATGCCGAGCATCGGTACTGCATAATCGCCTGGTCCAACGATGACTCCCGTGTTCGTCGTCACGGCGACGCCAGCGACTGTTTCACCGACGGCAGTGGTCACCGCACCATACGGAATCACCGCGAGTCCGCTCGGTACTGCGCTGCGGAAGAAGACCTGCGTGTTTGGATCGTAGGCCGTGATGTTCGCATCCGGCGAAGCGAATAACATGAATCGCGTCAATGGCGTCGTCGTAGTAAAGGTGCCGACGCCGTTCGCAACCTCCACTGGTCCAAGCGCAGTCACCGCGCCGGTTGGATCAACAGCGTAAAGATTCAGCGCGGCCAAGTCGGCCGGCAATTTTTCGAGGTTCACCTTGATGGTTGTGCCGTCGGCGCTGCGCAAAATAGTTGCGCGACCGAGTGCGCCGGCGATGCCTACCGGATTCAAAGTTACAACGGTCTCTTTTCCTACGGGGTATTCAACGATGCTGTAAGTGCCGTCGGGATTCTGTACAGTTTGTGTCTGTACTTTGGTTACCGTTGTTGTCTGGACCTGACTGTCCGCCACAACAGCAAGGGAAAGTGAGAGCAGCGCTGCCCCCACGAATATTCCTACAATCTTGCGCATAAATTCCTCCTTCTAAAAAACCATGGTTTGTGTTGTGCCGGGATTTTGAGGCTTTGCGGTAAGCCTAACGTGCAACGAGCGTGCCGATTGAAAGTGATCGAAAATCGCAAATAGCTCGGCGCAATGAAGACCCGCAGGGTACAAACAAGTACGCGGCCGCGAGCGGGGCGTTCGAAAGCCGTTCAGTGCTTTATTCGGTAGGTAACCACCAAGCCGCCGTTCTTCAGCGGCTTCGCTTGCGCAAACGTGAGGTCGATCTGTCGTTTCATTTGATGAAAGAGAGGAATGCCTGAACCAAGGATTACCGGGTGAATATTCAAAACGATTTCGTCGATCAGGTCGGCTTCGAACAGACTTTTCGCCAATTCGCCGCCGCCGTAGAGCGCAATGCCCTTCCCTTTCTCGCTCTTTAGCTGCTGTACGAATTTGGCCGCATCCGACGTAACTAGTTTGACGTTTGGATTACTTTGCTCCTTCAGATGTTTGGTCAATGCGGCCGCGTTTCGTTTCGTGCGCGAGAAAACGTAATTCATGGCGCCGGGATAAGATGCGTAGCCTGAAGCGAGCATGACTTCATAGGTCTTGCGCCCGATAAGCAACGCATCGACAGTCTTCATGAACTTGGCGCTAATGTCCGCCACCTCTTTGTTCCAACGCAACCAATCCACGCCGCCTTCCGCGCGCGCGATGTAATTGTCGAGACTGGTCGCCAGACCCAAAGTTACTTTGCGCATCTTCACCTCAAACGTTCGCGACGTGCGGACGCCTCGATTAACGTGTCGAGGCGCTTCAGTCGAGTCTCTTCCCGCTTGGCGCTCACAATAAACCAATTCATCATCTTTCGATAACCCGGTGGTTGCGCGACAAAGAAATCCCATGCGGCTTTGTTGCGTTTGAATTCGCGGGCATACGGCTCAATCAATTCAGGGTTTCTTTGTTCGTACGAGTAGATGCCAGATCGATTCTCTTTACGGCTTTCATAAGCTCGCAGACCCGAAGCGTGCATCCGCTTCTCTTTCAATAGCCGTTCGACATTGCGAATGTTGACTGCGCTCCAAACGCTGTTCGATTTACGCGGACTGAAGCGAATCACATAACTTTCATCATCGAGCTTGTTGCGCACGCCGTCGATCCACCCGAAGCACAAAGCCTCATCGACAGATTCAGGCCAGGTGATGCTGGGCTTGCCTGAACTCTTCTTATAAAAACCGACCCAGAGTTCTTTTGATTTGTCATGATTGGCGGCGAGCCATTTGCGGAAGGCGGCAGGTTGTTTGAAGAAGCGTGGTTTCATCGCGAATGTTGGCGATGTGTTTCGCTCCGCTAGGAGCGAAATGTTTATAGCTCCCGCATTCGATAAATTGTTCGAGCTCCTTTTAGGAGCGAAAGGAGCTTTAGGATTTTTATTGGCGCGAGGGGCTATAAACATTTCACCCCTAACGGGATGAAAAGCTGACGATCTATATCGCTAGTATTCCTTAAGCTCTACAATTGCCTTCAACACATCCCCACTCTGCGGCAGGATCGCGTCTTCGAGTGTTGGCGCGTAGCCGACGAAGGTGTCGAGGGCGCCGACTCGCTGGACGGGCGCGTCGAGATGTTCGAAGAGTTCATTCGAAATGCGGGCAGCGATCTCTGCGCCGTAGCCCCACGAGACGGAATCTTCGTGCGCGACAATCACCCGAGAGGTTTTCTTTACCGACTCAGCAACCGCGTTCCAGTCGTAAGGATTTAGCGAACGCAGATCGACAATCTCGACGCTGATGCCTTGCTTCTCGGCTTCTCGCGCCGCGACGATTGAGCGCTGGACCAGCGCGCCGTAGGTGATGATCGAAAGATCGCTGCCTTCACGCACGGTCTTCGCTTTGCCGAACGGAATCATGAAGTCATCGCCGGGATAGGCTGACTTGTTGTAGGCCTGACGGTAGAGATGTTTGTGCTCGAGGAACAGCACCGGGTCGTCGCAGCGAATCGCCGTGCGCAGCAAGCCGTTGGCATCGAGTGCGTTTGAGGGATAGACGACGCGCAGACCGGGAATTTGCGTGAAGAGCGAAACACCGGATTGTGAGTGATAGATCGCGCCGCCTTTCAGATAGCCGCCGACGGGAACGCGCATCACGACGGGTGCGGAGAATTCATTGCCCGATCGCCAACGCAACAGCGCGAGTTCGTTTCTGATCTGATGAAACGCGGGCCAGATGTAATCGAAGAATTGAATTTCGACCACCGGCTTTAGGCCGCGAGTGGCCAAGCCGATCGCGCGGCCGACAATGTTGGCTTCGGCGAGGGGCGAATTGTAAACGCGCTGGCTGCCAAATTCGCGTTGCAGGTTGGCGGTGACTTTGAAAACGCCGCCCTTGCCCTTTACCTCGTTGATGAATTTCTCGCGCGAGCAATCTGCCACGTCCTCGCCGAAGACTAGGATGCGAGGGTCGCGCTTCATCTCAGTGTGCAGACAGCGATTGATCAAATCGACCATCGTGCCGGGATTGCCACTCAACTCGACAGTGTCTTCATTGTCGAACTTCTTTGAGGTTGGATCGACAGTCGGCGAATAGACAAAATCCATCGCCGTTTCCGCGGCGGGTTGCGCGCTCGCCAGAGCTTTGTCGGCCGCTTCGTTGATCTCGCGATCAATTTCATCTCTGATTTGCTGCAGCTCGTCCTGAGTGGCGACACCTTGTTCGACGATCGCCGAACCCAATCGCTTGATCGGGTCGTGCTCGGCGTCGGCCAGCCGTTCAGCTTCACACCGATAAAGTTTTTCGTCGTCAGAGAGCGAATGCGAGTAAGGCCTAATCACCTTCGCATGAACGAAGGATGGCCCGCGGTTCTTGCGGCAGTTATCGACCGCGCGACGCATCACCTGAAGCGATTCGACCGGGTCTGTGCCGTCGCATCTTTGGCGATATAGATTGGGGAAACCGGAAATCAATTTGGAAATATCGCCGCCGGCAGTCTGCACTTCGACAGGCACGCTGATCGCGTAGCCGTTATCTTCCAGCAGAAAAACGATTGGCAGTCGCAGGTTGCATGCGGTGTTGAGCGCTTCCCAGAATTCACCTTCGCTGGTCGTGCCGTCGCCGAACGAAACGTACACGACTTCATCGCCGTGAAATTTCTTGACGCGCTTTTTCAACTCTTTGACCAGCTTGATGCGGTAAGTTGCTTCGGCACAGCCGACGGCTTGCAAAATTTGCGTTCCCGTCGGCGACGACTGCGAGACGATGTTCAATTTCTTATGGCCCCAGTGCGAGGGCATTTGCCGGCCATGCGAACTTGGATCGGCTTCCGCGCCGACACTTTGAAGCAGCATCTCGAGTGGCGTCATGCCTAACTGCAAACAGAGCGCGCGATCGCGATAATACGGGTAGAACCAATCGTGGCCCGGCTTGAGACACATGCCCGCCGCGGCCAGGACCGCTTCGTGACCAGCACCGCTAATCTGAAAGAAGATGCGGTTCTGGTTCTTCATCTGAATCTCTTTATCATCGAGCCGCCGCGACAAATACATCGTGCGAAAGATCTGCAGCATCTCTTCGCGACTGAGCTTCGGCGATTCGCGCTCGCGTTGACGTTCACGTTGTTTCGTCCGCTTGGGTTTACGGGGCGGAATGAGTTTGGTGATCGGCGACGGCACCGGTTTCGGTGCGGCCTTGGCGACCGCTTTGCCGGTGAACGCCTGCTCAGGCAATTCGCCGTCAGATTTCTTAACCAGTCTGAGAACCTTGGTATCGCTCATGATCGTTTTCGCTGCGTAGCAGCGACATATTTATAGCCTTAGATTAAATAAATTTTTCTGCAGCTCCTCTAGGAGCGAAATATCTGCCGCGCATAAATGGGCTCAACTGTTCAAATTTCCAATTTGCCAAACTATAAACATCTCGCGCTTATGGCGCGGAAAACTCCGCTGTCAAAATCTGCCGGTAATCCTCAGCCATGCCGGGATGACCGTGGGCCAGCGATACTTCGACGCCGCGTTCATATGCTGCGCGTGCCTTGTCTCGCTGGTTCATTCGTTCATAGGCGCCGGCCAACATTCCGTAAGCATTCCCTTCATCGTCAGCGGCGGCGAGATAACGCTCGAGCGTTTCGATCAACTTCGCATCGTCGCCGCTCTTTTCATACTCCTTCGATAAGCCAAAGAGCACCGCCGTGTTCGATGGATCGGCGACCAGCATTTGTTCGAAGATTTCGATGCGTGAACTAGACATGCTTCTGGTTTAGAGGCGGGCGTTGCCCGCCCGCGAGGGCAACGCCCTCGCCTAAACGATCAGATCAATTT
>CBFHBI010000275.1:0-4942 GCA_965653755.1 uncultured Blastocatellia bacterium | reverse complement strand
AATCGCGTCGATCATTTGCCCTTCAGGATTGTCGGGATTGAAACGCTTTTCGGCGGCCGAGCCATGACACTCTTCGCAGTTCGGTTTGTAGAAGGTCGTTGGATCAAAATCTGCCACGCGGGCGACTTTCGGCTGGGCACGAAATGATCCGCGATGAGCATTCACCGCGAGCACGCCAAAGAACAGAGCGAGCGCAAGAGCAGTTGCGAGCCGCATCAGAGCTTCAAACCCTTCGGCGCCATCGGGAGTGATCGCAGGCGAATGCCGGTCGCATTGAAGATCGCGTTGCCCACTGCCGGCGCCAGACCGACAATCGGTGTTTCGCCGGCGCCTGCCGAAGGAACGTCTTTGCGATCGACCAGCACGACTTCGATCGAAGGAACGTCTTTGAAGCGCGGCACCGGATAATCGGAGAAGCGCGGATTCAGAATCTTACCGTTCTCGAACTGAATCGCTTCGAACAGCGCGCCGCCGATACCCATCGTGAGTCCGCCTTCGATTTGATTCTTCAGGTGCAGTGGATTGACGACTGCGCCGCAATCGAAAGCTTCGACGACGCGAACGATTCGCACTTTCGCGTTCTTTTTGTCGGCGTTTGGACCATTTGGTTTTTCGATGGCGACTTCCGCGCAGGCGGCCACGTACCCGCCTTTGTCAAACCCGCATGAGATGCCGAAACCATGATCGGCTGCCGGCTTCGACTTGCCCCAGCCGTATGCTTTCGCGGCCGCATTGAGCACGTCGCGCAATCTCTCGTCTTTCATGTTCTTCAAACGAAACTCGAGCGGATCCATGCCGACCTCATGCGCGAGTTCGTCGATAAAAGATTCGCGCGCGAAGTGGTTCGCGCAAGCCGCCAGTGATCGATACGACCCCTGTCGCAGTGGCGAGTTCGATCGATGAAACTGATTAGTTTGATTTGCGATGTCGTACTTGCCTTCGATCCCTGCTGGGCCGGAGTTATAGTTGTGAAATTCCCAAGCCGTGATCATGCCGTCATTCTTTACGCCGCTCTTGATATCGATCACACCGGCTGGTCGAAAATATGCCCAGGTGAATTCTTCTTCACGCGTCCAAACAAGTTTTACAGGTTTGCCGGCGCCCTTCGCCAAACGCGCCGCCTCGACTGCGCATTCGCCCGTGTGCTTGCCACCATAACCCGAACCCGTGTCCGGCATGATGACGCGGACTTTGTCTGCTGAAATGTGAAAGGCATCAGCGAGTTCGCTACGCACTCCAAACGGCCTCTGTGTTCCAGTCCAAACCGTAAGCTTGTCGCCGTTCCACTCGGCAACCGCCGCGCGTGGCTCGAGGGGCGCGTGCGCGATGTATTGGACCGTATAAGTCTGTTCAAGCTTTTTATCAGCGGCAGCTAAACCATCTGCAATCGATCCTTGCGGCCGAGCGCCGCCACCGCCTCCTTCACCACCGCCACCGGTTCCGCCGGTCGCTGGCTTCCGTAAGACATCAAATAGATCTGCATTCGAAGGTTGCCCTGGCGCTTTCCAGTCGGTCGCGATCGCTTTCGCGGCAGTTGACGCAGTCTCCTGATCGGGGGCCACGACGCCTATGAAATTTCCATCTGTGACGACTTTTACGCCCGGCATCGCTTCGGCGGCTTTCGCATCGACGGAAACCAGAGTGGAATTGAACGTCGCAGGCCGCACTACCTTGCCGTACATCATGCCTTCGCGTTTGATGTCCGAACTGTACTCGTGCTTGCCGGTCACAAATTCTCGCGCGTTCACTTTGAGCGTTGGTTTGCCAGCCACGGGCCCGTCTTTCGGCTGCGTGATAGCGACGTTGTCAGGAATAACCTTGACGAGTTTGCGGCCCTTCGCAACTTCCGCCAGCGTCAACGTCTTCGACTTGTCGTGATTCAGGAAGCGAGCATCAACGATGCGCAAATCGTTCGGCTGAACCTTCAGTTGCTCGGCCGCCATTGCAATCAGCATCTCGCGCGCAGCCGCCGCGGCTTTGCGAAGTTGGGGCGCCATTCGCGGCGTTGATTGGCTGCCAAAAGTTCCGGCGTCAAACGGCACCCGATCAGTATCACCCATGACCAGGCGCACTGATGAAATTGGAACGTGCAATTCGTCGGCGACTGATTGCGTCATCGTGGTGCGCGTGTTTTGCCCAACTTCGACTTTGCCGGTGAAGACGGTCACGCCGCCGTCTTCATCGATGTGAATCCACGCGTCGATATCGTTCGGCACACGCTCATTGCCGCCGCGGCCGGATTCGCCCTGTCCGCGCTGTTGCGCGAGTACTCGCGCTGCCGGAACTATGAAGACGATTCCCAGCCCAAACGCCTTGATGAAATCGCGACGATCGAAATGAAAGTTGTAATTTGGCGATTCGAATAATTCGTAACGCTCGACTTCGATCTCGTCATTGAAAATTTGTTCGTCGATCATCACGCCACCTCCTTCGCCTGCCCGGATGCGATTTCGATCGCGTGGATGATTCGCTGGTAGGTTCCGCAGCGACAGATGTTGCCGTTCATCTCGCTGATAATTTCGTCTCGGGTTGGTTTGGGCTTCTTGTTGAGCAGGGCCGTCGCCGACATGATCATTCCCGAAGTGCAATAGGCGCATTGCATGGCGTCGGCTTTGATGAAAGCTTCTTGCAACGCCGATAACTTGCCGTCCTTCTCCAACGCTTCGATCGTGGCAATTTGCTTTCCGGCGCAGTCGCCAACTTGCGTGGTGCACGAGCGAATCGGTTGACCGTCCAGCAGCACTGTGCACGCGCCGCACTGACCTTCGCCGCAACCGTACTTGCTGCCGGTCAGATTGAGATCGTTGCGCAGGACCGAAAGCAGACTCACAGTTGAATCGACATCAACCGTCATCTTCTTGCCATTGACGTTCAGGCCGGTGACTCTCGCCATGAAATACCTCCAGCTCAATCTGTGGTTTCGGTTGCCGATAAGTATAACGCCGGTGAGCCAGATGTAATACTAATGGGCAGGCATGAAACAGAATAGAACACTGAAACAAAGGGGGAAGTCGCTCGCGATGCGCAAAATCAGAAGGCACGTGCGTTGCTCACGATCTGGCGACCTCGCCATCTCAGGATGCGAACACGAATCGTTTTTGCATTCACTCTGCTGTTAATGCCGGCGCTGGCATCGCGCGCCCTGGGCCAGGCTGGACCACCACTGTTTACCGATGATCCGGAAACGCCTGGCAAAAATCACTGGGAAATAAATCTCGCGACGGTCATTACGCAGACGCGCGACAAGCGTTTGTTTGCCGCGCCGCTGATCGATGCTAACTACGGAGTCGGAGACCGGCTCCAGCTCAAAGCTGAATTGCCGTGGCTGGTTCAGCAGGATCGCTTCCGTGGTCGATCTCAATCGGGACCCGGCAGTATCAATCTCGGCGCAAAATGGCGTTTCATCGATCAGGAGCAGCACGGGTTTTCCATGTCAGCTTATCCGCAGGTCGAGTTTCGCACATCAGCATCGTCGGTGAGAAAAGGCTTGATCGAAGGTGGCGCCGAGTTACGCGTGCCGGTGGAAGTCAGCCGCGAGTTCGGGCGATTCGCCATTGATGGCGAGTTCGGTTATCAGATCGTGCAACGCACAAAGGACGAATTGATTTACGGCTTCGCGGTAGCGCGAAAGGTGAACAAGCGACTTGAGCTTCTCGGCGAGGTGCACGGCGAATCGCCACGTGACCTGAGCGAGAACGAAATTATCTTTAATGTGGGCGGCCGAGATGCGTTAACGAAGCGGTACACCTTGCTTTTCTCATCGGGTCGTAGCCTGCACCACTCATCCACTGAGCAGCCGAGTTGGATTGCCTATGTGGGCCTGCAACTTCACTTTTGATCGCTCCGGTTCTGTTTCACAAATTCCCCGCGTGCGATCTAATATTCACGCGCAATTTTGCCACATATCGGGGGACCACGATGAAAACTCTGTGCAGGATTTTCTTTGCCGCGGCACTAATCACAAGCTGCGCGTTGCCTTCGTTCGCGCAACCAGCAACGCAAGCCGAGCTCGAACTCAAAGACTACGTCAAGAAGAACTACACCAAGAGCGAAGTTATGATTCCGATGCGCGACGGCGTAAAGCTCTTCGCCTGCATCTACGAACCGAAGGACAAGAAGCAGAAGTATCCGATCATGTTTGATCGTACGCCATACAGTGTTGGTCCATACGGACTGGACAATTATCGCAGTTCGCTCGGGCCGGACGAATTGTTCGCGCGTGAAGGTTACATCTTTGTCTATGAAGACGTGCGCGGACGCTACCGCAGCGAAGGCGAGTACGAAGACGTGCGACCGTACATCCCGAATAAGAAGGGAAATCAGATCGACGAGACGACCGACACGTTCGATACAGTCGATTGGCTGATCAAGAACGTGCCAAACAACAACGGGCGCGTCGGCGTCTATGGAATTTCTTATCCGGGATTTTACACCTCGATGGCCGGCATCGACGGGCATCCGGCAATCAAAGCCATTTCGCCGCAGGCGCCGGTGTCCGATTGGTTTCACGGTGACGACAATCATCACAACGGCGCGCTCTTTCTTTCGCAGAACTTCTCTTTCTTCACCGGCTTCGGCCAGCCGCGGCCAGTACCGACTTCGAACAACGATTATGTGAAGCCCTTCAATTACGGAACGCAGGATGGCTACAAGTTTTATTACGACATCGGCGGCTTGAAGAATTTTGGCGATGCGTATCAGAAGCAATTCGGATTTCGCATCAAGTTCTGGGACGAGATGATGCTGCACCCGAATTACGATCAGTTTTGGAAAGAGCGAAACATTTTTCCGAATCTGAAGAACATTCACGCGGCCGTGATGACTGTTGGCGGTTGGTACGACGATGAAGATCTATTCGGCGCGTTGGGACCGTATCAGTACATCGAAATGCAGAACCCGGGAATCTTCAATGTGCTGGTGATGGGGCCGTGGTTTCATGGCG
>CBFHBI010000274.1:0-4942 GCA_965653755.1 uncultured Blastocatellia bacterium | reverse complement strand
TTTCTTCCTCGAGGATCGTTTGAAAGACATGATTAACGTCGGTGGTCTGAAGGTCTATCCGGCTGAAGTCGAAAACATCATCTATCAGCATCGGTCGGTTTCGGAAGTGGCGGTCTATGGCCGCGCCGAACCTCTGCTCGGCGAAAGTGTCGTGGCCAGCATTGTCGTCAAGCCGAGCCAAAGCGTTCCAGCAGATGAGATCATGACTCTTTGCCGTCGCCATCTGGCCGCTTTCAAAGTTCCGTCCGTCATCGAGTTTGTGGCGGCGCTTCCCAGGAATCCCGCCGGAAAGATTCTGAAACGAGTCTTGCGCGAAGAATTTGGCCGGCGAGCTGAAGCCGCGCAACCCGTCGCGACCGCTTCACTCGGTCAATCTGCGAGCCACGCTGCGATTGAGCGATGGTTGAAAGCTTGGTTGGCCCGCGAACTACACATCAAGGCTGATGCGATCGAGGTTGGTAGATCGTTTTTCGATTACGGTATTGATTCGGTGGGCCTGGTAAAGCTGACTGAGGATTTGAGCTGCCGTCTGGGGAGCCGGCTGGATATTACGACGGCTTGGAATTTTCCGACCGTCAAAACTCTCACCTATCACCTGACGAACAACGTACCTGTTGAGACCGGCGGCATTTCAATTCCACCGGAGCAGGATTCACTCGACCGAAACGAGAGCGAAACAGCGTCGCACGATTTGCACGGCCTGTCAGACATGGGAATGGCCGAGGCACGGTTGGACGAAGCCTTGTCAGCGCGATCGGGGAGAGCCGAATGAACAAGAGTTCCGATAACAAGGACAATGGCTCTTTCGCGAAAGACGTGCATCGCGAGCGCGGGCTGCATTCAGAGTTCGAAGCGACTCCGCAGCCGAGAGAACCCATAGCCATTGTCGGCATGAGTTGTCGTCTGCCGCAGGCTCGGGACCTGCGCGCTTTTTGGCAACTCTTGCGTGAGAGCCAAAGCGTCATCACGGAATTTCCAGCGGAGCGTTCGGCTGTCCGCGAGTCATTCGATCCCGCAACGACCTTCAGCGCTGAGATTCCGAATCGATGCGGCGGCTTTCTGGATAATCTGGACTCGTTCGATGCGGCCTTCTTCGGCATTTCTGCGAGAGAGGCGCCCCACGTAGATCCGCGACAGCGCGTGATGTTGGAGGTCGCATGGGAGGCTCTCGAGGACGCCGGAATAGACCCGGGAAGTTTGAAGGGAAGCAAGACCGGCGTTTATTTGGCGACGCTCAATAACGATTACGACTTCCTGATCTCGAGGAACTACAGCCTCTTTGAATCTTTCACCGGCGCCGGCACAGCTAACAGCATTGTCGCAAATCGCATCTCTTATTTTTTAGATCTCAAAGGACCGAGTCTTACTCTCGACACGGCTTGTTCTGGTTCGCTGCTGACAATCGAGATTGCCTCTCGCAGCCTTTTGGCGGGGGAGACGAACCTCGCGCTGGCCGGCGGCGTGAGCGTGAATTTGTTGGCGCGGGGCGACGTATTTTTTTCGCGCGCGGGCGCGCTGTCGCCGGCGGGCCGTTGTCGCGCGTTCGATGACGGCGCTGACGGCATCGTCCGCAGCGAAGGCGCGGGCCTGATCGTTTTAAAACGTCTTTCCACGGCGCTCGCGGACCGCGATCGAATCTACGCAGTGATACGCGGCGGCGCGATCAATCATAACGGACGCAGCAATGGAATCATGGCGCCGAATGGTTTGGCCCAGACAGAACTGTTGCGTACAGCATACAAACAGGCCGGCGTCTCACCGGGCAAAGTTCAGTATGTCGAAGCACACGGCACAGGCACACGGCTGGGCGACCCGATAGAAGCGAATAGCCTGTTTGAGGTTTTGGCGACGGAGCGATCTGCCGGCCGTGCTTGCATTCTGGGCTCAGTCAAGACCAACGTCGGGCACTTGGAAGCTGCGGCGGGAGTCGTCGGCGTTATCAAGACGGCGCTCTGTCTGCACCATCGCCAAATTGTGCCGACGCTTCACTTCACAAAGCTTAACCCGCTCATCAACGCGACCAGTTTCCCGTTGCGGATCGCGGAGAAAATTGAAAGCTGGCCGGTGGAAGATGAACCCCTCGTTGCCGGCGTGAGCAGCTTTGGATTCGGCGGGACTAACGCACATTTAGTCCTACAGGAGTCGCCGCGAATTAATCCTGAGCAGCGCGGAGAAAATAAGGCGGCGCATATTTTGCCGCTGTCGGCTCAGAGCGCGTCAGCTTTGCGAGCGGTGGCCAAGAGTTATCAAGAGTTTCTGGCTTCGGACGGCGCGGGACTGAATCTCGAAGACATCTGTTACACCGCCGGTGTGCGACGTGGCACTCACGACCATCGCGTTGCGGTCGTGGGACGTTCGCGTGAAGAACTGATTGCCGAACTCGAAGCTTTCACCCGCGATGAAGATACACGCGCCTCTCGTAGCGTTGCCGAGCGGCGACAATCACGGAAGCTCGTCTATGTTTTCTCAGGCCAGGGGACACACTGGCATGGTATGGGCCGTCAACTCATGGAAGACGAGCCGATCTTTTCCCGTGCGATCGAGGAATGCGATCGAATCCTGCGGCGTGATTCGGATTGGTCGCTCATCGAGCAGTTGCACGAGAACTCTGACGAATCGCGGCTTAATGAAACTGACGTGGCTCAACCAGCGATCTTCGCCGTGCAGATAGCGTTGGCTGCGCTGTGGGCATCGTGGGGCATCGTGCCGGATGCAGTCGTCGGACAGAGTTTGGGGGAAGTGGCAGCGGCGCACGTGGCGGGCGCTCTGTCGTTGGCAGATGCTCTGCAAGTCGTCCGGCAGCGCAGTCGCTTGATGAAGCAGATGGCCGGCCGGGGAAAGACCGCCGTCGTCGGATTGAGCGCGCAGGAAACACAGATGATCCTGGCTGACTTCACTGACACGCTCGCGCTGGCCGGCAGTATTGGCCCAACCGCATCGGTGGTTTCCGGAGAGGAGCACGCACTCGGCCGTGTGTTGCAGTCATTGCGTGCGCGAGACGTGTTCTGCCGCGAACTGGAAAACGTTGACGTTGCCTTTCACAGTCCGCAGATGAACGGCATCAAGCCTGAGCTGACGCGCGCACTCGAAACCATTACACCTCGGTCGAGTTCAGTCAGATTCGTTTCGACGGTTACTGAAACTTCGTTGCCGGGACAGGAGCTGAATGCTGATTACTGGGGCCGGAATTTGCGCGAGCCTTTTCGCTTCGCCGAAGTGATCACCAATTTGATAGCAGAGGGTGATTTCAGTTTTCTCGAAATCGGTCCACACCCTGTGCTGGCGGGTTCGATTCGGCAATGCCTGGCCCATCAAGGCCGTCAGGGTGCGGCGATGTCGTCGCTCGCGCGGGACCAGGATGAAAGACTGGCGATGCTTTCATCGCTTGCCCGATTTTATGAGGAAGGATTTGAGATCGATTGGAACGCGCTTTATCCGGCCGGCGGTCGCTGCGTCACGCTGCCGTCCTACCGCTGGCAGCGAGAGCGCTATTGGTACGATCAATTAAACGGAGCCGCGCAACCGATAGACAAGTCGCGCTTCGTCGCTGCCAGGAACAAAGACTCTCATCCACTGCTCGGCGAGCATTTTCAACCGGCGTTGTCTGCAGACGAGCAGTATTGGGAACAGAGCGTCAACCTTAACGAAGTTTCATTCTTGAAAGATCATCGCCTCGCGGGCGCCGTGGTGTGGCCCGGAGCTGCCTTTTTGGAAATGGCTTTGGCCGCCGCGAAACAAACTCCCGGCGGAAGCGGCGCGGGCGTGATTGAAGATTTACACTTCGAGCGTGCGCTCATGCTTTTCGATGACGAGCCGCTCAAGTTGCAGTTGGTTCGATCGTCTGCCGCAAATGGCCAAGCTGTTTTTCAAATCTACAGCCGGCCAAACAGTTCAGCAGCCCCGGCTAATTCATGGACGTTGCACGTTCGCGGCGCCATGTGCGCCACGAATGGATACGCTCCGTCCATAGCGGATGAGATCTCGGTTCAGGCGTGTCGATCGAAATGCCGGCAGCCCGTTTCAATTGACGATCACTATGCCGCGATGGCGGCGCTGCGACTGAATTACGGTCCATCGTTTCGCATCATCGAACAACTCTGGGGTGGTGAGGCCGAAGCTGTCAGCCGTTGCGTGCTGCCGGAAAACCTGCGCGCGGAGGCTGACCGGTATGAAGTGCATCCAGTGCTGCTCGACGCGGGCTTTCAAACCGTGGCGGCGGCTTCGCAATCGTTGGGCCAGGCGCTCTATCTGCCGCACCGCGTAGCGCAAGTTCGAGTGCTGCATCGCTTGAGCGATCGTGCCTGGGTCCATGCCCGTCTTCATCCACATAGCGAAGCGGACCCGAGCGTGCTCACGTCAGACATCCGACTTTTCGATGACGTTGGCCGCGTCGCAGTCGAGATCGAAGGAATGTGCTTGAAGCGTTTCGACACGGCGCTGGCAGACACGAATTCGAACTCGAAAGATTGGCTCTATCAGGTGCAATGGGTGCCACAGGCCCGCGATGGACTAGTCCCGCAGAAATCGAAAGATCAGACGGCGACATATTTTGTCTTTACCGACGGCGCCGAAATCGGAGAGCAGCTGACTGCAATTATCGAAAGAGATTCACAGTCCTGCATAAAGGTTTATCCGAGCGATCAATATGGCGTCAGCCGAGATAAACGAAGTGCCTGGATCGACCCGCATCGTCCCGAGCAATTTCAACGGCTATTCCAGGACGCGCTTGCAGATAACGTGCGCACGCCGATCGTTGCATTGCACCTCTGGGGCATGACTGGTGCGACGGAAGAGACGACCTGCGCGGCGCTGGAAAGCTCGCATGGGCTTGGCTGCGAAGCGCTGCTGCACCTGGCGCAAGGGTTGGCGTCAAGCAACGCGCGCGCATCGGCTCGCCTGTGGGTGATCACGCGAGCTGCTCAACCGCTGCCGCCGCTGCCGC
>CBFHBI010000273.1:0-4969 GCA_965653755.1 uncultured Blastocatellia bacterium | reverse complement strand
CATTTTTCATAATTGGCTCGGTATCTTTAAGAACGTTGGCGCGAATTCAATTTAGTCTTGCCGGCATTATACCCGACGCTCCTCGGCAAATCTCGTCATTAACAGTGATTCATCGATCACTTGAGACTGAGCGCGAAGCGCGTCAGAGGCCATCATTCTATCTCGTGCTGCGCACACTCACCATGCGCTGCGCTTGTTCGTTTCGACCTGGCCGTGTATCTTGATCCTGTTACTTGCCTCTCCTCGCAATCCAGTTCTGAGGTGCGTCCCTTGAAGTATTGTCCGCGCTGCAATTTCACTTTTCCCGATTTTCATCACGTCTGCGATTTCGATGGCTCTGATTTGGTTCCTGAGCCGGAACGGGCATCATTGGTTAATTCATCGAAGCGGCTGTCGATTTGGCGCCGTTGCGTTAAGTCGCCGGTTCTCTTAGCGGCCGTCGGACTCTTCGCGGTCGTATCGAGCGCGGTCTTGATCGGATACTTGGATTTGGTGATTCAGACGAACCGCGTAGCTGCCGATCAAGCGACGCCGACAACATCGGACTCGACGGTAGCGGATTCGAACTCGCCGCAGTCCATGGAGACTTCCGTGACGGCTCCTCTGAAGCAAGTCCGTCATTCGAATAAATCATCTGCGGTCTCTTCCTCACGTCATCAGATCGCATCGGCGCGCTTAGCACAAGCGACTCAACCGAATGTGAGAATGCCGCAGTCGGAACGGGTGCGAGAACGAAACGCCGAACAGAACTCGCGCGAAAAAGAACCGAAACTCACAGCGATGCTAAAGACCACCTGGCACGTTCTGAAGAAGCCTTTTAAGTTTTAGGTTTCCATGAAGCGGCTCAAGCCGTCGCTTAACTCTCTGTAACCTTCGCCGGCAATTGCAAGGCGCGCAGTCCACAGAGAAAGCCGACAAGGTCCAAAACGAATCTCCCCCAACTCAGATTTACCCACCAGCGAGCGCGGGAAACGACTTCGGCCACGTCCATGTTTGCCGCGCGCGAGCTAAACAACTTGTCGATGGCCGGCACGAAGTAAAGCAGCGCCGACAGATGCATCATCACAAATATCGCGGTAGCGATCAGCAACCAGCGGCGCTTCGCGCCTTCCATCTTCAGCGCGAAAAAGAACGTCACGATCGAAATCAAGAGATGAAGCGGCGTGACAAAGATCCAAAAGCGAGTTCCTGAATTCGGAGTGTAGAGCGGGTTGTTAACTCGCTGCGCGGCAAACTCCCAGACAGATTCCGGCGGTGCGTGCGCCCACAACGGCACGATCACTCGCATCTCATACAATCCGGCGCCAATTACGATGGCGCAGAGAATCACGAAAATCCAAACAAGCATTTGAGCGACGCGATCTGCAGTGGTCATGTTTGTCCTGCTTTCTTCCAGTGGGGCGGGGCGAACACAAATAGCAAAGCGAGGCACTGGATCAATTTTGAAAGTGCGAGAACCCGCGCGGCTGTAACTCCCACACGCGGTCTCGTTCGCTAACTTGAATTGAGTTTGCCGATTTGGTTATTTCACCGATGCGCGAGATTGGAACGCCATCAACCATCTTTGGCAAGCGCGAAACGTCCTCCGGCGCCACGGTAAATAACAATTCAAAGTCTTCTCCGCCGTGAAGAGCCAACGCGAGCGGATCGAGAGCGCGGCGACCGCAGAGCCGCTTCACATCCTCGTCGAGCGGAATCGCGGCCGCGTCGATCTGTGCGCCGGCGTCGCTTGCTTTGCAGAGGTGATGAAGATCGGATGACAAGCCGTCGCTGATGTCGATCATCGAAGTAGCGAGGCGTTGCTCGCCTAGCACGATGCCCCAGCCGGCGCGGGGTGAAGGGTGGAGTTGGCGGAGAAGGAGCGTCTGGATTGCGTCATCATCAGTTGCCTCACTTGATTGGGTCGTTGATGCGGGCCCTGGCGCCACCGCGGTTGGTACTGACTCCCGGTTTCCGGCTCCCTGCTCCTGCCTTAGTCGCATTCCCATCTCGATTAGTTTCAATCCGGCGGCGGCGCCTCCCAAGTTGCCAGTGACGTAGATCTGATCGCCGGCACGCGCGCCGGAACGCTTTACGGCCCCGCCGTTATGTGCATCACCTAATACGATTGAGTCGATGACGATTGCTCGCGATTCAGAGACGTCACCGCCCGAAAGCGTGACACCGAAATGATCGGCAAGTTCGAGGTAACCGGCGAAAAATTGATCTCGGAAATCGCCATTCCAGCGGTCGCGTGGCATTCCGATCGAAACGAATGACCAAAGCGGCCGTGCTCCCATCGCGGCGATGTCCGACAGGGAAACCGCGAGAGCCTTGTGACCAAGAAGTCGCGCCGGAGTTGCGTTGAAATAGAAATCAACGTCTTCGACCAACAGATCGGTGGTGACGACCAAATCGCGATTCGTGGATTGAATAATGATTGCCGCGTCGTCGCCGATGCCGGTGATGACGCGGGACGAATGCTTGCGTGAATTCGATTGTTGGCGCAGAAGATCGATGAAGTCGAATTCGTTCATGAATGTAGCGCAAGCTTCTAGCTTGCGGATGCTGTCGCTCGAATTCCGCAAACTGAAAGTTTGCGCTACAAATTCCTGCGCATCGATTCCAGCCCGCCTTCGATGGTCTCGATCGAAGTCGAGAATGAAAACCGCACATGGCCTTCGCCCTGCGGACCGAAGACGATGCCGGGTACGGTGGCCACCTGAGCTTTGTCCAAAAGAATCTCTGAAGCTTTGCGGCTGTCCGTCGCGATGCTGCTGATATCCGGAAAAGCGTAGAACGCCCCGGCTGGAGGCGCGCAATGAAAGCCGACTTCGTTTAATCCAGCGACTAACAAATCTCGCCGTTCACGATAAGTGGCGCGCGACGTTTCCAGAAAATCTGAATCAGTCGTCAACGCCGCGAGCGCAGCCCACTGAGTTGGGGTGGAAACTCCGTTGGAAGAATAGAGCGTGGCTTTCGCTAATCCGGTCATCCATGGCTCGCAGGCTACCGCGTAACCAATACGCCAGCCGGTCATCGCATACGATTTCGATAACGTAAACGAAGTGATTGTCCGTTCGAACATTCCCGGAAGGGAAGCAATGGATACATGCTCACCTTCATAAACGATGTCCTCGTAAGCCTCGTCAGCTACGACGATCAGACTGCGATCGATGGCGAAGCTGGCGACTTCTTCAGTTTCCTCGCGCGTGAAAACCACACCTGAGGGATTAGTCGGCGTATTGAAATAGATTAACCGTGTCTTGTCGGTCGCGTAACGCGACAAGGTGGCGCGAAATCCTTCGGCGCGAGCCTCACCCGTCGGCACCATCACGAGCCGACCGCCACAATGGGCCACCAGATCTTTAATCGGAGTCCAGTAAGGCGAAAAGATCAGCACATCATCGCCGGGATCGATCGTCGATTGAAAGGCGCCGAACAATCCCTGCATGCCACCGCTGACGACGATGACGTTTTTCTCGTCTGCCGGAATGTCGTTTCGCCCACGCAGCTTCTCAGCGATCGCGCGTCGCAATTCCGGAATTCCTGAAGAGGGCGCATAGCGTGTCTTGTTCTCCTGCAGCGCAGCGACGACGGCTTCCTTGATGTAGTCGGGTGTCGGGCGATACGGCTCACCGCCTTCAAAACGATAGACCGTGGCGCCTTGTGCTTGCAGGTCCATCACGCGGTTGCGAATCTGCACGATGTCGGAAAAACCGACTTCATCCAGCCGTCTCGCGAGACGGAACGGAGCAGCGACTGGTGCTGACATTTTTTGTAAAGACCTTTCAGGACGAGACGAAGGTTATGACTTGATAACGCCCGATTATATGCTGCCACTTCCGGTTCGTCTAATGAGTAAACTGGCAATCAATTCTGTAAGGCGCTGGGCCCTAAGGTGAAGCATTAGCGCCGAGCATCTTCAAGAAATAGTTTTAATCCAGAAATTGAAGGGACCGCAAGATTATTCACTTGACGAAAGGATAATACTTGCCGATACTTCAACAAAGACGGGATCGCCGGAGACCAAAACCGGCAGATTGGGGCATCGGTATGACTGTAGCGATTGCGGCAGCGGCGAATCATGATCGATCCATCATTTTTGCGCTAGATAGAATGGTTACGGTTGGTCTGGTTACCGCCGACCTCCCGCTGATGGCGAAGGGTTTTTGTGTGCATAAGTTTTGGATGTCTCTGTATGCTGGTGATGTAACGCAAGTGCCGCCTATTCTTGATAAGGTTAAAGAACTCCTAACTCCCGAAGATCAGCCAACCGTTGAAACCGTCGCGCGCACTATGGCCCAAGTGTATCGTGAACGCAGGGAGAAGTTAGCTGAGCAAAGTATCTTGAATCCAATCGGCTTGGATATGACGACCTTCGTCGGTCTCTGGTCAAATAACGACAATGCGGAATTAGGAGAACTGAAACGCCGGATTCAAGACTTTGAGTTTGACTGTGCTTTCCTAGTCGGCGGCTTTAGCGCACAGCAACAACCTCACATTTTCACCATCGAACCGCCAGGTGTGGAGAGCCATCACACCTCAGTAAAGTTTTGGAGCATAGGAAGCGGGGCGGGGGCTGCTATCAATAGCCTGCTCTTTCGCCGATACACCTCAATGTTTTCTGTAAAGAAAGCTCTTTATCACATTGCCGAAGCCAAATACCTGTCAGAAACCGCTGTCGGCGTGGGCAAGGGTTCTGCGTTCATCCACTTGAATGAGGATGGTACTTGGGGACTAATGAAGTTCGCTGATGAACCGTTATTGCGGACATTATGGGAAACGGAAGGACAGCCGCCGATGCCGGACAACCTTGAACAACGTGTTCCTGATTTCACCGAGGTTTCAAAGATTTACGAGGACTCTCATTAAGCAACCGACTTCAAAGACTTGTCAGCGGTTAGATTCGCAAACGTCAACGGATCGGCAGTAACCATATGGCGCAACGTATCGAGGAACAAATCTTGTCGTTTGCGGCGATTGAATC
>CBFHBI010000272.1:0-4975 GCA_965653755.1 uncultured Blastocatellia bacterium | reverse complement strand
GTTTGTCCCGCGCAAATTCCGCGAACCCTTCGATCGTCAAATCGATCCGCTTGCGCGGCATATTCCGATTCGCGTTCAGCACGATGAATGCTTCGATGTGCTCGGGGTCGTCCAATCTCATGGCTCTGCGCGCGTCACGCCGCCGCGCGGGAATCTCCTCGCCGTCATCATCGCCGAGAGGAAAAAATCGATCGGTGTCGACGCCGTGCGGAATGACTTCAAGATCGGGAAATTCAAAAGCCGGTTCTTGCTGACGAACCTGAGCTAACGAACTCGCGATCTCGGTTCGCCCATAATCCGTGTATAGAACGTAACGCGAAACGCCGGCGAGTTCGCGCATTATCTCCGGCGCGATCGGTCCCGATTCGACCGGCGAATACATGACCACTCGTGGCTGCGGTGAAGCCTTGCGCAACTCTTTCAAGTAAGGCGCCTGAAACGGAATGTCGTAAAGAAGAAAGACTAGGGCCGGCTTGATTTGCGCGATCAGCGGCGCAATCTGATCGTAGCCGTAAACGCTCTTGCCCTTCGAGGCTTGATACAAGCGCCACGGGTAGTCGTGAGGCTGGCCGTCGTATCGCGTCGCCAGTTGATGAACATCGAAATAGTCTTGCATGGGCGCGAAGATGCTGCGAATGACGCGGGCGAAGCCGGTAGGCGCGACAGCGTCGCCGATGATCAGGATGCGATGCAAAATTTATAGTCCGACGCGACGCACGGCTGCGGTGAAACGCGGATCGTCGCGCAGCGGATCCCAAATTGGATTTACCTTGAGATAGACCATTGGGCCGAAGCGGCTGTCGATTGCCTGGGCCAGCCATTTGAAAGCTTCGTCGCGGTTGCCTAACGCGCCATGCGTCGCCGCCAGCCAGTGCGGCGAAACGTAATGGTCTTTCGATAAGGTGACCAATTCATCCAGAGTCTTCTGCGCCTCTGCCTTGCGGCCACAAGCGGCGTACCCTTGGGCCAGCGCGCCTAACATTTCAACTGCACCAGGTACCAGACTGCGCGCTTTCTGAAACTCAACAATTGCCTGATCGCACTGGCCCTTCTGCACCAAGGCGCGGCCCAGCAAAAAATGCGCGCGCACAAAGCTCGGATCCATGTCGATCGCCTTTTTCAATTGCCTCACCGCGTCGTCGGGCTGACGCGCAAAATAAAAGAACTCGCCACGATCGGTATTTATGATCAGCGACAGCGGATCGATGGCTTCGGCCTTCTCAATCTCAGCATTCGCTTCCTGGGTGCGGCCCATCGCCACCAGCAGATATGCGTAGCCATGATGCGGCGTCGCATAATTCGGATTGAGTTCGATCGCCCGCGCATATTCCCGCTCGGCGCCGCTCCAGTCCCAATCGTAATAAAGCTTCACGTAGGCCAGCGACGTGTGCGCTTCCGAAAGCGAGTCGTCGATCTCAATTGCGTGGGTCGCGGCGTCTCTCGCCAAAGGGAAAGCTTCGTGTGGCGGCCGAATTCCCTGGCCGCTCAGAAAACTGTACGAATCAGCGAGGCCCGTGTAAGCGAGCGCGTATCGCGGATCGATTTCAATGGCTTGACGAAAATAATCGATCGCTTTTTGAAAGCTCTCTTCGGTGCGCTTGTTCCAGTAATAACGGCCGCGCAAATAGAGTTCGTAGGCGGCCGCGTTCTGGGTGTAATTCCTGGCCACGCGATCCTGCTGCTCGCCAGAGAGTTGCGGCCGCAGATTGCGCGTAATCTCGGTGGCCATCTCGCGCTGTACGGCCAGCAGGTCCGATATTTTTTCGTTGAATTGATTGCCCCAAAGCTGTTTGTTGCCTGAGACGTCCAGCAATTCTGTTCTGATTGTCAGTTCGTCACCGCGTTGAAAGATTCTTCCCGTGACAATCGCGCGCACACCGAGTTGTTTCCCGATGGCCAGCGGGTCGCTCGTCTTGCCTTTGTAAGCGAACACCGAACTGCGGGCGATTACTTTCAGGTTGGGCACGCGCGTTAAGCTGTTGATGATGCTTTCGGTCAGGCCATCTGAAAGATAATCTGAGTCGGCATCATGGTTTTGATTTTCAAAAGGAAGCACCGCGATCGAATCGATCAAAGTTGCAGATGGCGTTATCGTCTGAGGTTTCAAAAGCAGGCGCCAGCCGACGAAGATCAACCCGACGATAATTAGTGCGGCGATGGCGACTAACGCCTTGGGTTGCGCGCTCCAGTTCGATTTTGTGTCAGCCGCCGTGACCTTTGGTGCTTGAAATTCTGTGATTGCCGCGGGCGCGTTTGGAGTCACGGTCGCTGACGCCGCACCGGGCGCAATTGAATCCGGTGACGGCGCCGTCGATCGTTTGAGTTCACTCTTCAGGTCGAGGTCGCGACGCAAGTTTTTTAAATCAATCATCAGATCGCGCGCCGTTTGATAGCGACTGTCGCGATCCTTCGTCAGCGCCTTGCGGACAATGCGTTGGAATTCCGCGGGTGTGTCAGGCGCGAAAGTCTCCAGCGGCGCCGGCTCGCTTTCCAGAATCGATACGACTGTGTGGCTTTTGGTTGCGCCATAAAACGGCGGCCGTCCGGCGAGCATCTCGTAAATGACGACGCCGAGACTCCAAATGTCGCTGCGGGCGTCGATGTCGTCGCCGCGTGCCTGCTCGGGCGACATGTACTGCGGCGTGCCCAGCACACTGCCCGGATCGGTCATCACGAGGGCGCGCGTGTCGGCTTCGTGATCGACCAAGTCGCGCGCATGATCTTCGAGCAACTTCGCCAAACCAAAATCGAGCACCTTCACAATGTCGTCGTGACGCACCATGATGTTCTCAGGCTTGATGTCACGATGTACGATCGAAGCGCCGTGCGCCGCGGTTAACGCAAACGCGACTTGCTGCGCGATATCGAGAGCTTGGTCGAGTTTCAATCGTCCGCCTTTGAGCAACGCGCGCAACGTCAAGCCATCGACATACTCGGTCGCCATGAAGTAAGCGCCGGCTTCAGATCCGATTTCATAAATCGTCAAAAGGTTCGGATGATTCAAAGCCGACGCTGCGCGCGCTTCATGCTGGAACCTGCGCAAGCGTTCGCTGTTGTCGGTGAATTGAGCGGGCAGAGTCTTGAGCGCAACTTTGCGGCCCAATTTCTTGTCTTCGGCCAGATAAACTTCGCCCATCCCGCCGACGCCCAGGAATGAAACTAAGGTATAACGTTCGGGCAAATCGGATCGATTCAAATCGCCCTGCGCCAACTGCAGCCCCGGGTCGCGCGTCGTCTCCGTCAGCGCCGAGGTTTCTTGCGCGCCGATGAAGCGGCGAATCTCTTTAACGAAAATCCCCCATGACGGCGCTCCTTCGAGCAGCAGATGATTGCGGCCTTCGAGCGGGACAAAGCGCGCGCCCGGAATCGACCCAGCGAGCTTGCGGCCTTCTTCGAAAGGCACGCCGTCATCGCCGCGGCAGTGGAGGACCAGCGTCGGCACTTTCACCTGGCGCAAAAGATCGACCACGTCGATGTTGCCCATCTCAGTCAAGAGCTTGACCGCGTTCTCCGGCGAGGTGGAAAGGCGTTGCAGATCGTTGAATGACTGGGCCTGCTCTGGCGTGGCGTCAGGCGCGTAGAGCGAAGTCCACAATTGCCGAAACGCGGGATTGTCTTTGCCCCATCCCAGACGCACCAGCGTGAGTTGCGCCTGGCGCTGCTCAATCTCTTCCGGCGAATCGCGCTTGGCCCAACCGCGCGCGTAAGCGCCATAAAGAATCAAGTGCGAAACTCTCTCCGGATGTTTCACCGCGTAAGCGATCGCGACTGCGCCGCCTTGCGAGATGCCGAGCAGCGGAAACCGATCGACACCGGCCGCTGCGACTACCGATTCAAGATCGGCGACCCAGGCGCCGAACGACAAATCGCCGACGTTCCAGTCGGACAATCCGTTGCCTCTCTCGTCATAGCGAATGAAGGTGTGATCGCGCGCGAACTCGCGCAGCATGTGACGCCAAATCGGACTCTGCCAATCCCATTCCAGATGGCTGAGCCAGTTTGCCGCTTTGACCAGCGGCGGGCCATCGCCAACTTTTGCGTAGGCGATCCGCACACTGTCGGGAGTCGTGCAAAATTGAATCTGCTGTTCCATGCGGCAAGTGCTGACTGAGTCGGGCCACAATTTACAAGTTAATCTGCCGCCTGCTCAATGTCTTTCTGAAACCAGAATCATTTGGCCGGCGTCTTTCACAGCGGAAGCATTTGCGAAAAATTTCGTCCAGCCGCGGGACCCTCGCGTCTAATTTGCTGGCAAGGGGTTCGCCGCGAAAGAAACGTTGAGGTCGGCAGTCACATAGGGCCAATCGTTTTTCTCCTCTGCCTCTTCGGGGGCGGACCTTGGTTTGAACAAAACTAAGGTTTGAATTTCAGGAGGAATCGAAAAATGAAAACGTTACTTTCACGTGGATTGTTATTGATTTTGGCTGTGACCAGCTGTTCGTTCGTGGCCGTGGCCGGTCAGAAAGGACGCGACCTGCGCGCGGATCGCCGCGACATCAGGACGGACACGCGCGACATTCGTCACGATCGGCGGGACGTTAACCAGGACGTGCGCGAACGACGCTCGGATGTTCGCGATTATCGCCAGGATAAAAAGGACGGCGATTCGCAAGCCGTGCTGCAGGCTGATCGAAAGGAGATCAGCGGCGATACGAAAGATATTCGCAGCGACCGGCGCGACTTGAGAAGTGACCTTCGCGACCGCCGGCGAGACGAGCGCGATTATCGACAGGACAAGAAAGAGCCGCCGTAGTTTTCGGCTCAATACGTTAACAAGCTCAGCGTGACTGAAGTTCCCGGAGGGGCTGATTCCGGATAACCTGCTTGGTCGCGCTGCTGGGGACGAGCGTTGAGGCACGCTCGTCCCTTTCTATTTACGGAGCGCGTTCACAGAGCGCGGGCATCCTTGCCCGCAAAGCGCGCAGCGCGCGCTCACTTGACGTATACGATCCAATTTCTTTCGCGCTCATGCGGG
>CBFHBI010000271.1:0-4981 GCA_965653755.1 uncultured Blastocatellia bacterium | reverse complement strand
CGCCTCCAGGGCCGCGATGCCCGCTTCGGTCCACGCACTGCGATAACGTGGCAAAAGCTGACCTTCACGCAGTAACAGATCGCGAATATGGTTCTTGATCTTCGTGCGTCTCTGCACCAGGTGTTGACGATAAGTAATCAGCGCCCGCCACTGCCGTATCTCTGTCTGCGGCACATACACCAGCCGCAGTTGATTCAGCGCCGAGAGTTGGGCCAACTTCAACGCATCACCTCGATCATTCTTGGTCTTCACCTTGCGCCACTGCCACCGCTCGTCGGCAGGGTTGGCCACTTGTAGCTCGATCCCCAAACTCCGCACCAAATCACCAACCCAACCGGCGATCGAACAAATCTCGATCACCACCCGGTCAGGTTCTCGATCCACCATCAGATCGTGCAAAGCCTTTGGGTTGGTCAGCATCGTCGTAAACCGGTGCCGGCCAGTCTCCGCTTCATAGTCACACGCCACACTCTTGTATTTGCCTAGGTCCAGTGCCAATATCCTCATCGCCCGGGTCTCCTTTTCTGAGTCTAAATTGAGGCTCCAGACTTCATCGTCCGGGATGACCTCGTAAAAAGCAGTTGGATTTTATCCAACTCACTCTGCTCGGAGACCCGGCTTCATAGTTTCTCAACCGTTGGGTCTCACTATGTTGTATCGAATTTTTCTGTCATCGCCAGTTGGCCTCTTCTTGGTCGTGTTTGGGCTGACTGCTGCGACGACTCTTGTCAAACATCTTAGTCGTGGAAACATTCCTCCAAGGCTCCAGGCTGTAGCCGTTCGATGGCAAGATGCGGGCTACAACCCAAGACATTTTCGTTTGCTCTTGTGGGTTTGCTTTTGGTTGCTTGCTTCCCTCTTTTTTGTGGCGGCCGGTTGCGCTTTGTTCGTGACCGCCCGTGACTTGGGAACCGGCTTCAGAAATTGGCATTAAGTTTCCTTCGGCCGGTGCGACCCAACAAATCGTTGGGCGGACGAACATGCAGATGACTTCTAGTGCTTTGATTGAATTGCTCGAATCGCTCGAGAGTGCTGGGATCGAGGCTTGGCTTGATGGCGGCTGGGCAGTGGACGCGGTCCTCGGCATGCAAACGCGACCACACAAAGACGTCGACGTAATCGTGCAAGTCGCTGACATTCCGAAACTCCGCCAGACTGTTGCGAATATAGGTTTCGACCTAGAACGTGGCGGCACAGATTCTAACTTCGTTCTGGCGAACGCTGCGGGTCGCGAAATTGATGTTCACGCAATTGTGTTTGACAGAGACGGCAACGGCGTCTACCGCATGGCAAATGGCTCAGACTGGATCTACCCTGCTGCGGGTTTTACCGGGCGCGGGTTGGTGAATGGTATAACCGTTCGCTGTCTTTCTCCGGAGGTACAAGTGCTTTGCCACGCCGACGGTTACATGCCGACGGAAAAGGACTTCCGAGATATGGAACTGCTGAGAACTCGCTTCGGGCTGAAACTGCCGCCACAGTTGATGCGCAAGATATCTTGACCATTCGTCCGCCCAACAAATCGTTGGAAGGGAGCCACGGGCAGCGACTTTCGCATCAAGCGTCATCCGGCTAAGCTGCTCGGTGGCGCCGTGGCCGGTCAACTCAACCGTTGGGTCGCCTAAATGTTCATGCAACTACGACGACTCTCAATTGTAGTTTTCCTATTGGCCTACATCTCGGCCTCGGGTTGCGTGTGCACGTTTGCTACGGAGAGTGATGTGCGGCAATTGGGCCAACAAGTGGAACGGGCGCTACCGTTGGGGTCGACACCAGCCCAGGTGACGAAGTTTCTCGACGACCAGCATATCAAGAATGCCCATGGCGGTTGGCAGTTCTACGACACCCACAGATACGATGGGCTCGAACAAATCGAGGGGAATATCCAGGGCGGCCGCAGTGACACACCGGCTGGGAACCTCTTTTTCTTTTTCCGCGACGGTAAACTGGTGGAATGGTGGGTTGAGAGTGACTGTGGTGGCGGATGTTATTCTATCCGGGGGAACAAATCTTCGTACAAAAACACCAACGCCGGCACGTTAGACTGTTACGAACGTTGACTACGATTGGTCGGCGTGCGTTGAATGCTCCGGCCGCGACCGAACAAATCGTTGGACCGGAGCCACGGGCAGCGAGTTTCGCATCCAGCGTGGTCCGGCGTAGCTGCTCGGTAACCGTGGCCCGGTCAACTCAAGCGTTCGACAGCTTCAACCTTGTTAACCGTCAAGAATGATTTATTCGTTGGTTCATTATCCTAATATTGATACAACGCGAATCAATCAAATCAGGCGTAGGTACGACCCGCAATTTGAGTTGATTCAACCGCACGTAACGCTAATGTTCCCCATAGCAGAAGCCGTTCCGGAAGAGAAACTCGTCAATCATCTTCAGGCTGTCTTGTGCGAACGGCGACCGTTTCACATAGGTCTTCAAGGTCTCAGAAAGTCTTCGGACGATTACCTTTTTCTCCTGGTTGAGGAGGGGAAAGACGTTCTTACCGACTTGCACGCGCATATATACACAGGCCTGTTAGCCGAATTCCAACGAACGGACATGCCCTATGTTCCGCACGTAACTCTTGGCCTATTTGCCAATTATGAAAATCAATTCGCCGAAGCTCTGGACGAAGCCAAACGGCTCGACTTAAACTACCGTTGTATGCTGGATAAACTGCACCTTTTAAAGATCAATGATCACCTGACTGACATTGTGTCCAGCAAGGAATTCTTACTCATGTAGATCGCTGTCGAACAAATCGTTGGACCGGGGCCACGGGCAGTCCCGACAGGTCGGGGATTTCGTATCAAGCGTGACAGGTCGAAGCTGCTCCGCGGCGCCGTGGCCCGGTCAACTCAACCGTTGGGCAGTTCTCGTAGATAAGAGAGACATGAAAAGTGTCCTTACTTGCTGCTTATTAGTCTGTTGGCTCACTGTCGGCGCCATGGGACAAGGTAAGACTGACGCGTCACAAAACAGAAGATTCGCTGAGGCGCTTGAAATGCAAATATCTTGTACGCAAAAACCCCGACCCACCAAAGCTATTCGAGCCTTACAGAAGGCAGGTGTTATATCAAGACGTCCTTATAACGGTGTTGACTCGATAAGCTTCTTCAGAGTCAAGAAACCTTTGAATGTTTTTGGCTTTAGCGTCTATTCAGTGCTTGGTTTTGACGATAATCCAAGACTATTCTAGCGCGGACCGGGGACTTCACCAGGAACTTCGATCGGCATTGTCGTGCCTTACGCAGTCGAGGCCGTTAAAGCGAAGTTAAGAAATCTAACCTCTCAAAAGAACATCACTATCGAAGAAGCCCAAGATGAAATAGGACTACGACCGAAGCCTCATGTTCGAACGGAGATCACTTGTTTTAGCATTCCGTAGGTTTGATGTTGCGCGAAACTGAGGGCACGCCCAACAAATCGTTGGACCGGAGGCACGGGCAACGAGTTTCGCATCAAGCGTGGTCCGGCTAAGTGCTCGGTAACGCCGTGGCCCGGTCAACTCAAACGTTAGAAGCCACGCGCGGGCAGGTCAGCCGATCGTTGCAACCAATTCTCTTTCGGATAATGCGCCGCCGCATCGATGAGGTGCAGCGTGTAGGCATGCCGCGATTTGACTGAGCGGTTCTCGCGACTAAGGTGCGGCAACAGGGGGTCGAGCACGATAACCGATCCCTGCTTCACTTCGAGCGGTTGCAGATTATCGCGGGGCCAATCGGCATCGTCGAGCGTTTCGAAGCGCGTCCCGCCACCTTCAGCGCGTACGAAGCGCGACTTCAGTCCGTTTTTGTGTCCGCCGGGAATGGCCCACAGACAACCGTTGTCGATCGTCGCATCTTCCAGCGCAAACCACAGCCCGACCATCTTGAGCGGTTCAGTGAAGAGAAACGTGCCGTCCTGATGACAAGTGACTTCGCCGCCAATCCGCGGCTGTTTGAAGATGTACATCGATTGCAGCAGAAGGGGATCGTTCAATCCGAGATCCGAGACGAGTTGTTCGATTTGCGGCGCGCGCGAAAATTGATCGAAGACCGGATCGAGATCGTGCAAGGCGTGACCGATCTTATTGATTGACTCTTGCTTGCTTTGCTTGAGCGTGCCATCAGCCTTGAAGGCATTCTCTTCGAAGAAGAACCGAATCTTATCGCCGGACTCGAGAAAATAATCGTCGCTGGTCCGCGTTTGCTCGCGGTTCGAAAAGATCGAGACGATGCCGGCGGGATCGAAATCGCGGACGAGCTCTTCAGCACGCGCGCGTAATGCATTGCACGCGGCACGGGTTACAAAGTCCTCAAGTACGAGAAAGCCGTCGCGTTTGAATTGAGCTAGTTGCGCTGGCGTCATCATTCCGAACGAACAGCATGATCAATTGTTGGCTGCTCGGGCAGATTCTGGCAGGTACGAGATTGGAGCCGGGTACCGGGGTCGAACCGGTGACCTTGCGATTACGAATCGCACGCTCTACCAACTGAGCTAACCCGGCTTGTCAATGCATTTGACTATACGGATGCGGTAAATTCAGTGTCAAGCGAAGAATTATCCGCAGATTACAGAGATTACGCAGATTAAGAACAAACAACTAAACGACGACAAGCATTGCATGTCTCCTCCTTTTCTGCGTAATCTGCGTAATCTGCGGATAATTATCAGTCTGGAATGAACGACATCACGATCATCGGCGGTGGACTCGCAGGCGTGGAAGCTGCCTGGCAGGCGGCGAATGCGGGCACGCGCGTGCGCTTGTTCGAGATGCGTCCCCGCAAGCAAACTCCGGCGCATCGTACGGACAAGCTGGCCGAAATCGTTTGCTCAAATTCTTTGAAGTCCGATGAGCCCGGCACTGCGTCTTACCTGCTGAAAGAAGAGTTGCGCCGGGGTGGTTCGCTGGTGATGGAAGCAGCCGCGGCGACACGTGTGCCGGCGGGCGCGGCGCTCGCGGTCGATCGGCAGAAGTTCGCAGAACACATCACCAGTCGCGTCG
>CBFHBI010000270.1:0-4987 GCA_965653755.1 uncultured Blastocatellia bacterium | reverse complement strand
TGGTAGGCCGACGTTCTTTGGATAGTCCATCAACATGTCTGAATAAATTTCGTTCGTGAGCTTCTTGCCTTCCTTAAAAATTTTCTTCGGCACCGCTTCGTTGGTTTTCGGATCGATGGCGAAATAATAGTAAACCATCGAAGGCGGCATGCTGTTGGCGGTTGAGACTTCGATGATTTGTTCGCCATTCAGTTTCGCAAAGTCGAGGCCGACGGAATTATCGACCCGTGAGTAGTAGCCGTTCAGCAACTGCGAGACGAATATCTTGCCGTCCTTGCGATAAAGCAGAAACGCGTTCGCGCCCTGAAAGCCGGTTTGATAACAAGGATCCGCAAGCAGCGCGAGCCTCATCTCGTGATTACCTTCGAGATCGAAACTGTAGTCGCCGTTCTTCCACTGTTGCTTTTCATCGTCGGTCAACGCGCCCGCACTCTTGTGAATGTTGCAGGCGTTCAGCTCATCGACGCTGGCGCGCCACCACGCTTCGTTTGAATATCCTTCGAGCTGGTTCATCACGCCGCGGATCGCTTTCAATCTCTGCGGCAGCTTAAGCATCTTGTCGTCGTAGTCCGCAATGCTCTTGTCGCATTCGTATTCCAGTTTGGGAAATGGTTTGAACGCGGCCAAGACGGCCTGGCTGCACGCCGGAACCGGCTTCTCTTTTTGTGTGAAAGTTTTGATCGCGAACGACGGCAACAACAGAAAGGCTACGAGGGCGAGTCGGGTCAGCTTCATTATCATGGTCTGAGATTAGATTCTATTCAAATTGCTGTTTGAAGGCGTCGAATTGTTCCGTGAGTTTGTTTACTTGTTCAGTTAGCGATTGTACCTGCTGCTCGAGCGTCGCCACGCGATCGTGATCCGTCGGTCGCCGCGCCACTCGCTCGACGGTTGCTGATTCGATCATCTCTTCGACATCCGGTTTGCCCGAAAGCAGATGCACAAAGCGCGCATCTTTCTGTCCGGTCTGCCGCGGCAATTTCATCACCAGCGGTTCATCTTCCCGTGCGGCCAATGCGCGCAAAGTCTCTTCGACTTCTTCCAACCCGTTGAATTCGTAAAGCCGCGATCCGCGCGTGCGAATCTCGCCGACAGTTTGCGGGCCGCTCAGCATCAGCACGCACATCACGGCAACTTCGGCGGGCGAAAGGTGCATCACTTCCGGCACGACGTGTTTATATTTCGGCACGCGGCTGGTGCTGCCGTGAAAGACATACGCGAGGTTCTTCTCGCGCAAACTGTAGAGCGCCTCTTCGATATCGCTTTCGTTGAATGAGGTGACTGGAATGCGATTATTCTTCTGATTACACGCTGCCGTCAGCGCATTCAACGTCAACGGATAGTATTCCGGCGTCGTGATCTGTTTTTCGATCAGCGAACCGAGGACGCGAGTTTCGACTTCGTTCAGCGTGGGCATTGGTCTCGACGTTACTTATGGACTATCTTCCAAAGCTTTCCTACCACATCGAACTCATCGAACAAAACGTAGTTGGCCGAATCAAATCCCAGACTGATGCCGAAAGTTTCGAAGGTGGGGCGAAATCCGATGCGCCGCTCATACAAAGTGGGCCGGCCGAATGAATCGCGTCGGCGCACGACATTTCGCTCATAAACATTCGCCAGCGCCGCACTCGTGAGGTCACCCAGTATTTCCGACGCGTTGACTTGCTGCCTTCCGGCGTCGCTCCGCGTGACGAACGTGCGTGTCGCCGCGTACCAAACGCGTTGACCAAATCCGCGGCGCGGCGAACGATAATAACGCGGGTCTTGTTTGAAAAGGATGGGATAAATGCCCCAGCCGAAGAGTTGCGCCGAACTTCGGGTCGCAAACGCGCGCGCATAACGGGACGACCAGTCCGCGAACTTATCTCCGCCGGTTTTTCCAGGAGCTTTCACTTCGCGCCGCTCGACGAAATATGCATCGATCGCCGGACCGACGTAAGCGCGCGGCGTGAAGAATGCGCCGCGTAATCCGAACTTGAATTTTTGGCTGGCACTCAACCGGGGTTTCGTCGAGGTCGTCGGTTGCTGTCCCGCAGCCGCCGCCGATGTCGTCGATTCGTCCAAGACAGTACTGGAGACTGATCGAGTTTCGGTTGATCGAGCAGCGCTTTGTGAAGCCGTCGTCAAATCCTGCGCGAGTAATTCCGCACCGCTGAAAAATATCGAGAACAGCGCCGCACAAATCGCGCCGCGCAATATTCGAGTAGCCATGATTCAATTGTCCTTGACCAGAAAACAATTTAATCGAGGGGCTAGACGAGACCAAGTTTATCATTTAGCAGCTCTGCCGCTTAATCATTTGATCCATTTCTGGGTTCCGGCGACTTCGTCGATCTTCTTTTCCAGCGCGCTCAGCTTTGTCAGAACGTCTTCGCTGCTGCAACCATAATAGTGGGCCACGCTCTTCGTTCGCCCGTTCCGATGAAGCGATGTGTTTGCGGATGGCATGTCGGTCACCGCCCGCCCGCATTCTTTTGTGCCCGGCGTGTAAGCGTCCGCTAACGAAAAATAGTCGATCTTTTCGAATTCGCTGACGAGTGCCTGGAAATCACTCGGAGTAATTTTACCGGTGGCAGGGCCGACGGTCTTTGTGTAACGCTGGCCTTCAAAGGTTACTGTCCCGTCGGCTTTAACTGTCAATTTGTAAACGGGGCACGTGCCGAAGCAGGCGCCGCGCTCAAGCGTAATTTGATCGCCAATTGAATTCTGACTGCCGGTCTTCCCGACGAAAATTGATTTTGGAATCATCGCGTGCACGCCTTTGTTGCCATCGACGAGTTCCGTGATGTCAAAGTCGACGGCGACGCTCGCCAGCTGATAAGCGTCATCGCGCGTCAGATGTTTCTCAGTGACCAGAAAATCGATCGCTTCGCGCACCGCCAGCTTTGCGGCTTCCCTGAGATCTTCGTCGATGCCCATCGTGATGTAGTGCGTCGGCGTCTCAGCGCGCGGCCATTTCAAATGCATGTCCTTACGCACGATTAATTGAAAGGTGCCGATGAGCGAAGTCTCCATCGCGGTGATATCGACTTCGCCGTTGCCCTGGCCCGCATGTCCGTCGCCGACGAGCAGCAGCGCACCTTTCGCATGCACCGGAATGTAGAGTGTCGTGCCGGCGACGAGTTCCTTGTTGTCTAGATTCCCTGCGTGTATCCAAGGCGGCGCGCTCGAGATGCGCCCCGAAACTTCCGGCGGCGCGACGCCGATGCTGCCAAAGAATGGACGCAGCGGAATCTCGATGCCGTCGGCAAAACGCGCCACCATACGCTTCTCATCAAGCGGAATGATGCGCATCTTCGGGTAAGGAAAATCTTCCGGAATGAATCCACGCCCCGGGCTAAACGCGTTGTAAGCATAAGGAATCGCCAACTTGATCTGCTTGATGCGCACCTCGAGCACATCACCCGGCTCTGCGCCCTCGACAAAGATCGGCCCAGTCAGAATGTGCCCACCCGGCCCCTTGTTCGTGACTTCCTTGTAGATATCGCGCAGCGACTGCTCGACATCCTCCGGCTTCACTCCCGCGCCTTCCAAACGCGTTGGGCTCGACGTGATGAGCGTCTGCACCTCGACCGTGTCGCCAGACTTCACCCGCATCACCGGCGGCGTCGCCGCGTCGTAATAACCCCATGCGACGGTCTTGGGTGTGGGTTTGAGTTGGAGTGGTTGTTCCTGGGCGTTGATTGAGAAGACATTAAATAGGAATATGGCTGCGCCTGCGATGAAGTTCTTTGTCATGTTAACAATCAAACAATCAATCTGAGCCCAGCATCGGTGATTTCGTATTTGCCAACTTGGCCGGCGTAACTGGAGCGAACGTAGCCATGATGCATTAACTCGCGTAAGCGGCGAGCGAGATTTGAAGATGGAAGCCATGGATACTCGAGTTCAAAATTTTGCTTGATTTCATCGACAGTGAGGGGAACTCCGCGTATAAGAAGCACGCTCAATATTCCAATCATCGAGGAGGATATAGCATTAGGTTCAGGCTTTGAAGCTATTTCCTCAGCGGACTCTTTGGTTGAATTCACTTGGTCTCTAATCACTTTGATGTGTGCTTCCACGGTTCGCTCGATGCGCTTCTGCTCTTGATCTCCTAAGTGCCCGATTTCTCCGCGCACTTCAGCCAACAACGCTTCTTTTGTTTGTGAAAGCTGCCGTTCGAGATCTTCAAAGGTCGTCGCTAATTCATAACGTCTCCCCAATGCAGCATCGAGCGTCTTATCGAAGATTCCCCCTACCTGTGTTTGAATGCTATTCGTCTTTTCCGAAAGTTGCGCAAGGGCATCGTTCGCCGCCTTCTGTAACGCAACTCCATCTCGGTAGAATTTCAGCGATGCAAAGAAACCAATCACGGTCACCGCAAAGGAAACTATCGAAAGAAGAATAGCTACGCTCTCTAGAGAGATAGTCACTTGTCTTCGGCAGACTGAACTAGCAGCTTTGAGCAAAAGCGCACTAAGTTCGGTTAAGCAGCCCGCGATTTGTTGGCGGAGGTGCGAGATTTCGGCGCGCGTTTGCTGGCGCGGCCAGACTTGCGTGCTGCGATTAGATCGCGCACGACTGGCACGAGCGCTTTAGGCACTTCCATCGTCGTACTTTCCAGAGCCGATTCGATTTCGGCGGCCTCTTCGTCTTCGGTTTGCGAGTCGTAATAATCGATGACTTTGCGAATCCGAGCCTCGGTCCATCCGCGAGGATATTTGCTCTGGTTCGCACTTTCTTTTCCTTTATTGACTCTAATAGCCATGTCACGGAAGGCGCGCCGTTAGTAGCGCGATGTTTATAGCACACCGGGACCCCAAAGACATCAAGCTCCGAGGGAGCGAAATCCTTTCCGCTCTCCGAAGCTTGATAGATAAGAGAGGCGCCCCGTGCTTCTACAAACATTTCGTGCCTAACGGCGCGATTAAGCTAATTCATTTCACCGCGACGTGCGATTATCTGCCGCCATCGAGCTTCGGAACCGCGTACTTCTTCAAGA
>CBFHBI010000269.1:0-5016 GCA_965653755.1 uncultured Blastocatellia bacterium | reverse complement strand
CGGTGCAAACCGGCGTGGATCCCTGCAACGTGTTCGTGCTCGAAAATGGCGACGAACTTTTTGCCGACGTAATTTCGTCGAGTGTCGACCCGCGTCTGACCTTCATGAAAATGGTCGGTGAAGAACACTTGCCGGAAGATTTTGTTGAAGACATCAAACGCTATAAGTTCCGTGGGTCGTCAGGCAAAGTGAATCTCGCGCTCGACGCCCTTCCGGACTTCAAATGCCTGCCTGGCCCCGGCGCGCATCTGCGCGGCGCGGTTTCAATCTCGCCAAGCGTCGAGTACATGGAACGCGCTTACGATGATGCAAAGTACGGGCGCTACTCGCGCCGGCCGTACATCGACATGGTAATTCCGACGCTGACCGATCCGTCAGTTGCGCCGCCCGGCAAACACGTGATGTCGTGCTTTGTGCAGTACGCGCCGTACAACTTGAAGGGCAATTGGGATGACGAACGCGAAGCGTTTGGCGATACGGTGATCGACACAATCGCCGAGCACGCGCCGAATATTAAAGACATTATTCTGCATCGACAGGTGCTGACGCCGCTCGATCTCGAACGCGAATTCGGATTGTCCGAAGGAAATATTTTTCAGGGCGAGCTGACGCTGGAACAGCTTTTCTTTCTGCGCCCGGCGCCCGGTTGGGCGCAGTATCGTTCGCCAATTAAAAACCTTTACATGTGCGGCTCGGCAACGCATCCGGGCGGCGGCATCATGGGCGCGAGCGGACGAAACGCGGCGATGATGATTTTGAAAAATAAATAGGTTTCGAGTTTAGAGTTTCGGGTTTCGAGTTTTGTCCGCGCCTGAACGAGTTCTGAAGTCGACACGATTTCAGATCAACTCGAAACTCGAAACTCGAAACTGATGACTAAAGTCATAATCATCGGCGCCGGCCACAATGGTCTCGTCGCCGCTTACTATCTCGCGAAGGCGGGACTGAAGCCGCTGGTGCTCGAACGGCGCGGCGTAGTTGGCGGCGCCTGCGTGACAGACGAGTTTCATCCAGGCTTTCGCTGCTCGAGTTTGGCCACCAGCGCGGGCTTACTGCCTCAAGTCCTCAACGATCTCCAACTTCACAAATACGGCGTCGAGTTCATCAAGCCCAACGTTCAAGTTTGCGCAGTGAATGGCCTGGCGCCAATCTGCATTTATGAGGACGCCACACACACTGTCGATGCGTTGACGAAGATATCCAGCCGAGATGCGAGCCGATACGGCGAGTTCGTGGCCACTTTCGAACGGATCGGGCGCGCGCTGCGGCCTCTGCTGACGATGACGCCGCCCGACATCGATGCGCCGACGAAATCGGAATTGTGGAATCTCGGAAAACTCGGCTGGAAGATTCGCGGCCTGGGCAAGAAGGATGAGTATCGCCTGCTGCGATATGGTCCAATGGCCGTCGCCGATCTATCGGCGGAATGGTTCGAGCATGAGACGCTGCGCGCCATCGTTGCCGCGCGGGGGATCTTTGGGGCCTTCGCCGGGCCGTGGTCCGCCGGAACCAGCGCGCCGCTGCTTCTGCAAGCAGCAATGAGCGGCGCCGCAATCGCGCCGACAGTCTTCGTCTATGGCGGTATGGGCGCGATGACGCAGGCGCTCGCCAAAGCCGCAACCGAGGCTGGCGCAGAGATTCGAACGGAGGCGCAAGTGCGGAGCGTCGAGGTGAAAGACGATCGCGTCGCGGGCATCGTCCTTACCAGCGGTGAGTCCATTCCTGCGTCGACAGTTGTGTCCAACGGCGATCCGGGCGTGACGTTCACACAGTTGCTCGATTATGCGGCGGTAACGCCAACGTTTCGCGCGCGCGTACAAAATTATCGCGCGCACGGCGTCGTGGCGATGGTGCATCTCGCGTTATCGGCCCTGCCGCAGTTCACCGGCATTGATTCACCAGAAAAGCTGTCGGGTAGAATTCATATCGGTCCTGACATCGATTACATCGAACGCGCCTTTGATGCGGCGAAGTACGGCGACTTCTCAACGAAGCCTTTCATGGAAGTCACAATGCCTACGCTCAGCGATGCATCGCTCGCTCCAAAGGGCGCGCATGTAATGTCGATTCACGCACAGTACGCGCCTTACAAATTGAAGAATGGTGATTGGGATTCGCGCCGGGAAGAATTGGGCGATGCGATTGTTAACGCGCTAACTGAATACGCGCCGAATCTGAATGAACTGATCGTTGGAAGAAAGATTTTGACGCCGCTCGATCTCGAGCGCGAATTTGGATTGACCGGCGGACACATTCATCATGGCGAAATGTCGCTCGATCAATTGTTCGCGTTCCGGCCATTCATCGGCGCGGCGCAGTACCGCTCGCCGGTGAAAGGTCTGTATTTGTGCGGGGCGGGCACGCATCCCGGCGGCGGCGTGACGGGCGCGCCAGGATTCAATGCGAGCCGAGAAGTGATCAGAGATTTGAAGAAGTGAATCGTCCCGTGGGGACGGGATGTTTATAGCTTCGTTCGTAACGTTGAAAGCTGGCGAAGCAAGGAAGCGACGAGTCGTCGCTTTCTTGCTTCGCCCATCATTCTGAGCGAGACGGTTTCTATAAGTATTCGGCTCCTATGGAGCCGAGGACCGGCTACCCAGCGATCTTTTCTGAACGAGCCCGATGACGATTCCGATCGCTGCGCAGACGACACCAGCCACAATCAAGATCGTTCCCACAAAAGTCTGCTTCGCTTCCGCGAACCGGCCACCCAATTGACCAATCAAGTCTTTCAAGCCGGCATCGTGCGGAATCGTCAACAAACCAATCGCCAGGAGAAACGAACCCAGCGCCATCAGCATTAACCACGGAGCGGTGATGGGCGCGCGGCCGATTTGCTTCCCAATCTCACTCTTCGAATAGCTGTAACTCAAATAAACTGCAAGGCCCAGGAGGAGCCACGCGACAAATCGCCACCAGGAAGTTGGCGGCAGGTAGTACATCAGGAAGATGCAGGAAGCCGCGCCCAAAATTGGTAATACCAAAGCACCAACAGGCACCCGCTTAGCCATATTGGTTCGTGGGTAAATGAAAGTTAGAAAAGCTGCGCTGGCCACCAGAAGCAACTGGACCAACAAATGCCATTTCCGAGCGTCCGCAGCGACGTCAAATCCTCTACCCGAATAGTACAGATAGAAATATCCAACGGCAGCAAGCAGAGGAAAGATCCAAAGCCAGGTTTGCGATGGAACTTTGAAAGGACGGCGCCGCTCCGGATCTTTGTTTCTGAGGATGATGATGCCGACGCATACCAGCACAAAGGCAAAGAGCGTCCCGATGTTGGTCAGATCGACCATCTCGTCGATGCTCATGACTGCGGCAAAGCCGCCGACGAGCACGCCCGTCAGAATGGTGGTCACGTGCGGAGTCTTGAATCGTGGGTGGACCTTGGCGAACACCGGCGGCAGCAAGCCATCGCGCGCCATGGAAAAGAAAATACGCGGCTGGCCCAACTGGAACACAAGCAACACCGCCGTGTGGGCCACCACCGATCCAAAAGCGACGACGGCGCTGGCCCAACGCGCTTGCGGAGCTACGAAGTTCAACGCCATGGTCAAAGGTTCGGCTTGTTCGGTGGCCAGACGCGTTTTGAGTTCGAGATAAGGCATTGCGCCGGTGAAAACGGCCGCAACGATGACATAAAAAACCGTGCAGATCACCAGCGAGGCGATGATGCCGATGGGCAAATCTCGCGCGGGATTCTTAGTCTCTTCAGCAACGGTTGAAACAGCGTCGAAGCCTATGTAAGCGAAGAAAACTACGGCCGCGCCCGCCAAAGTTCCGGCCCAACCGGTTGGCTGAAACGGCCGCCAGTTAGTCGTCATGGTTGACGGCGACACAAAATAAAAGAGCGCGCCGATGAAGAAAATCAGCACGACGATTTTCACGCCAACCATGATCGCGTTGAACCCGGCGGACTCTCGAATTCCCCAAACCAAAAGAATCGTCAGCGCGGCCACGATCGCAAACGCCAGCAAATTGATAACGATTGGAAAGCCGAAAATGTGCGGCGCGTTTTCCAGCAGTCCCGGGATGTGCCTGGCAGTTCTAAAATCGGTGGCCAGCCAGTCGGGAATGTTTACGCCGAAGGCGTCGTGCATGAACGATCGGAAATAGTTGGCCCAGCTAATTGCAACGGCGACGTTGCCGATCGCGTATTCCAACATCAAGTCCCAGCCGATAATCCACGCCACCAGCTCGCCGAGAGTGGCATAAGAGTAGGTGTAAGCCGATCCGGAGATGGGCACCATCGCCGCCATCTCTGCGTAGCAAAGGGCTGTGAATGCGCACACGATCGCCGTGATCACGAACGAAACCATCAGCGATGGACCAGCGCCCGGCCGCGAGGCATCGCCAGCGGCGGCTGTCCCAACCGTCGCGAAGATGCCGGCGCCGATGATGGCCCCGATTCCCAGGAGCGTGATGTTGATTGGGCCAAGCGTGCGCCTGAGCGCGTGTCCTTCTCCTTGCGCCGAGGCCAGAATGTCGTCCAGTTTTTTGGTGCGAAAGAGTCCGCGAAGCAAGCGTGTCGTCTCCTTCAGCCAATTTCAAACGCGGGCAGTTGCGGCGGAGTTTGCCACGGAAGCGAGCAGGGGGCAAGCAGAAAGCGCGAAGAGCAAAGCGCAAAGAGCAAAGGGCAAGCGGCAAGCGCAAGATTCTGGACCGTCTAGCCGGTCGCAGTTGTGCGCCAGACCGCGGCGGACAAGTCCGCCGTCTAAACGATCATCATTTCAAGGGCTGCCTTGCTCTTTGCGCTTTGCTATTTGCGCATTGCTCTATGCTAGACTCGCCTCGAAACGTACGATGACTTCTCCCACTCCTCTCTATCAAGATCTTGATACGACATTTGTGAATCTCTGGTCGCTGCTCCGGCGACTAACTGAGCAGAAGTTCGTTGGCCGCGTGCACGTCGAATTGCAAGACTACGCTGCCGACATTTTTCTCGACGGTTCGACCACGCCGCTGGTGCGCGAAATCGATCGCGCGGCAAACACCGACACCGTTGAAGCAGGTGCG
>CBFHBI010000268.1:0-5021 GCA_965653755.1 uncultured Blastocatellia bacterium | reverse complement strand
CAGTCATACGAGCGCGAGTTGAGTTTTCCTGAGCGAAACCAGACGCTCGAGTTACGAATTTCAATCGCCAACGACAGCAAAACCAACGGCAACGGCAGCGCGGCACAGAGTGCACTCTTCGATCACGTCAACCACAAACTGAAGTCGCCAACGAACGGCAACGGTCATGAGTCTGCCGATCCGCACCCGCTGTGCTTCACGATTCGCGTGCGCGACGTTAGTCGCATGAAAGAGTTCGACAAACTGAAGAGCGACATGATCTCTCTGATGTCGCATGAGTTGCGCACACCGCTTACGAGCATCAACGGATTTTCAGAACTGCTGGTCATCGATGAAAAGATTCCGGAAGAGTCGCGCGAGTTCGTGCAGATCATCGCCAACGAATCGCAACGCATGTCGCGCATGATCGACACCTTCCTTTCCGTGACGCAGCTCGAACGCGCTGACAAACAGGAAGTCGTACACGTGCCTCTGCGTCTCGACGAACTTGTGCGCGAAGTGATTGCCACGATGCAGCCGGTTGCCAAGAAGAAGCGCATCCGCATGGTCGATCAAGCAGCCGCCAATATCCCGCCTGTCGCCGCCGACAAGAGTTTGATTACACAAGTCCTGATGAAACTGCTCGACAACGCCGTGCGCTACAGCCCCGAACGCACCACCGTCACGGTGACGACCTCCCTCGAAGCCGAAGTCGTCCGCGTGATTGTCGAAGACCGTGGCTACGGCGTCCCCGCCGACTCAAACGATCGCATCTGGGAAAAGTTCTACCGCGGCGCCCGCGACGGCCAGGAGAAAGACGAAGAGTCCACGGGATTGGGATTGGCCTTTGTGAAAGAAGTCATCGAGCAACACGGCGGATCAGTGAGCGTCGAATCCGAAGTCGGGAAAGGATCGAAGTTTAGTTTTGCATTGCCAAGACTCTAGCGGGCAGTAGCCCGACCGTCAGGGAGGGCGTACACGTCGCTACTCGTCATCTCGCCTAAACAACTCATCGCCCTGACCAAGCATTACATATTCGATTGCCTTCGCGACGTCGCGCTCTTTCCACAGATAAACCGTGCTGCCATGTCGCGCCCAAGGCTTCGTTCCTGCCGCAAGACAACCATCGCGGCGCATGGCACGAGTCGAATAGGATTTGAACGCGTTGAGTATCAGCTCCGGCTTTTCCATCGCACTGACAACTGTGTGAACGTGGTTCGTCCGTACATTAATTGCTCGCAACAAGTAACGACGATGAGTGCAAACTTCACGAATCGCAGATTCTATAGTGGCACACTGATTTGAATTTAACCCCAAAGGAGAATGTTTACGCTGTTGCAAGTCTGAGGTCGCAAGAGAAGCGTTTGGCGCGATCTTGGGTGTGCAAAGATGTTCTGCCTGCGATCCATCGAACCACGCTCATCACCATGCACCCAGGTACCGTAGCAGCGAAACGTGATCAAGTACGCCTGCGGGAAATCATTATCGTCAAAATCTCTCATGCGCTGAAAGATGTTACGCCCTCCCTAACGGTCGGGCTACTGCCCCGGAACTCGCCCAACTTGCCCGTTCTTCCCTTCACACCGCATACTAAAAAGCGGCTATCATAATTGATCAGTAAGCGAAGAGGTTTTGTGGCGCGAGGTTCCGATCGCCGCGCGCTCAATCTTTCTTTGCCGACGCGTTCAGGGGATAGTGGCAGACGACGCAGACATATCGAACGTACGGGATGGTGACGGAGCCAACGCTCCGAAGACTTCCGACTTTGAGCTGGCGCAACGCTCGGCGCAGGGCGATATGGGTGCTTTTCAGGAGCTTTACGAGCGTCACAACCGGCGCGTATATTCTCTCTGCCTGCGCATGACCGGCAACGTCGTCGAAGCGGAAGACCTGGCCCAGGAAGTCTTCATCCAACTGTTTCGGAAGATTGGCAGTTTCCGCGGCGAATCGGCGTTCACGACGTGGCTGCACCGGCTCACGGTCAACCAGGTGCTGATGCACTTTCGCAAGCGCGGCGTGCGGCTCGAGCAGACGACCGAAGAAGGCGAAGTCCCGGTGCAGATCGTCAAAGGCACCGAGAACCCCAACGCGATGCCGGTGGTCGATCGCATCGCATTAGATAAAGCTATAGCGCAGTTGCCGCCGGGTTATCGGACGGTTTTCACGCTACACGACATCGAGGGTCACGAGCACGAGGAGATTGCGCGGATGCTCGGGTGCTCAGTTGGGACATCAAAGTCGCAATTACACAAGGCCAGAATGAAATTACGTGGCCTGCTCAGGCAACAGAACCCGCCCAAGTAGCAACCAAGAACTCGGCTTACCGAAAGGGGCCGAGGTTCCGTGCTCCCAGAGCGGGCCAGTTTGACATCCAGCGCGCGTTTTTCGCCGCTATTTTGCCAAATTTAATGATGATGCAGTCTCCCCTTTATTGCTTAAAGACCGCGAGGGTCGCGCGTCCCCAGCGTTAGACAGGATGCGCGGTGCATCAGAGGTTGAAAGAAATGAACTGCGAGAATTACCAGATTCTGCTCAGCGACTTTGTCGATGGAGCGCTGACGGCAGAAGACTGCACGCGCGTTGAGCTGCATTTGAATTCCTGTCCCGACTGTAATGACGCTCGGAATGACCTGAGTGTTATCGTTGATTTTTGCCGGGAGCAGCGCGGCATCTACGATGCGGTGCCGAATGCGCAGGCGATGTGGCTGCGCATCAGCAACCTGATCGAAGCTGAGCAAGGTTCGTCGAATCGTGTTCCGTCACCGGACACAAGTTGGCTCTCTCGATTAATGCACCGAAGGTTTTCGTTTCCGCAGATGGCCGGAGCGGTCGGAGCCGCTCTTGTATTGGCGATGGTGGCATCGTTCGGAGCTTACCGGCTCGCCTCGCAGAGTCCGCAGATCCCTTTGCCACTTGCGAAGAGCGGCGCCAGCATCAAGGATCGTATCGAAGAGCAGCAACAACTGATCTCTTATTGGAACCAACGAGTCGAATTGAATAAAGCGCGGTGGAGTCCGCAAATGCGCGAGACCTTCGATCGCAATCTGGGCGTGATCGATGCAGCGGTAAGCAATTCAATGAGCGAATTGGAGCAGAATCCGCACGACGCAGTCTCTGAAGATATTTTGAATGAAGCGCTGCATGATAAGGTCGCGCTGTTGAAAGAATTTTCCGATCTCTAATTGCGAAAGGTTCCGGCAAGTCGCCCATCTACCTCCGATGAAATTGTTCGCCTCCGATAACCGCAAGTTGGCCAAAATCCTCTCAGCGGTCTTTGCGATCCTGTTCGTTGTTTGCGCTTCGAGTTTCGCGCTCGCGCAGCAGAGGGTTTCGCGCCGCTTCCCCGCGGGCAAGAACGTTCGCTTCGAACTGAAGAACTTTACCGGCACTATCACCGTCGAGAGCTGGGACCGCGATGAGATTCAGGTGACGGCGCTGATGGACAATCGCAAAGTGACGTTCAATCCGCGGGTAACCGACACTGGATTGGTGATCGACATCGTCGGCGACAACCACGGTCAACAAATTGGCGACGTTAATTTCAAGATTCAATTGCCGGCGCGATCGTCGGTCGATCTCGAAACTCGTAGCGGGCAAATCAACGTGCACAACGTGCAAGGTGAACTGGTGCGCGCACACATCTGGACTTCCGGCGACATCGAACTGACGAACGTCAATGCGTCGCGCGTATTCGCTTCCAATACTTCCGGCAACATATTTTTCGACGGCGTGTTTAGCCCCGGCGGCACTTACGAATTCAAATCCGGCCAAGGCACGATTAGTCTGCAACTCCCAGCAAACTGTGGTTTTCATCTGGTCGCGACTTCTCAGGTGAAGAGAATCTCCATGGGACCGTTTTGGGATGAACGGCGCATGCAGTTGCTCGGCGAGGGCCGTCGCATCACCGGCGACGTCGGCGACGGACGCGCCTCGGTCACCATCACGAACTTCCAGGGCGACATCAAATTCTTCCGCCGCTAGTAACGCAAACTGTTAGTTTGCGTCCGCGCTCGTTCGCTCGATTTTAATCACATCAGCGCGCAAACTGCCAGTTTGCGTTACAATCCACTCAAGTGAATCGTACGATTAGAACAACTCCGGCGAAGTTATTCCTGATCGTTGTTGCTTCCCTGCTTCTTTCAGCTTCAACCACAGCACAAAAGAAAACCAACGAACCCACTGGACCATTGTTGACGCGAACCATCAAGCGTCATGAGAATGCTCGTCTGGCGTTCGGTGGCACTCTTACGCTGGTAGGTGCACCCGCTGGTTCAATCAGCATCGAAGGCTGGCAGAAGAACGAATTCGATGTTGAAGCCTCGATAGAGTTGCAAGCGCCCACGGCGGCCGGTCTCGATCAACTAGCGACGGTCAACAATTTCGCGGTGGACGCAGATTCGGATCACATCCGTGTCTTGACGACCGGCACACACGATCGCGAGTTCATGAAACGCGCGACCAAAACTTTTCCGAAAGCTCTGCTGGGTTTGCCCTGGAAGATCGATTATCACATCAAGGTCCCCGCGCTCACGGATCTTGAAATCGACGGCGGCGTGGGGCCAATTAATTTGTCAGGCGTCGAAGGCGCACTGCGTCTGAATGCTTTGAAGAGTGACGCAAATTTTTCCCTGACGGGTGGGCTGGTGTCGGTCCTAATTCAATCGGGCACCATAAACCTGACCATTCCGACGCGGAGCTGGCATGGTCTCGGCGCGGAATTCAGGCTGGCCTCGGGTAATCTAAATCTTTATTTGCAACCAGGCGTTAGTGTCGATGTCAACGCCGACGTCTTGAGAATGGGCGAGATTAACAACTCCGTCTCTGATTTGAAGCCAATCGAACGGAGCAGCGTTAATGTGAAATCGATGCGCGCACGAGCCGGCAGCGGCGGTGCGACTTTGAATTTCACGGTGGGGGATGGAACGATAGTGATTAAGCAGAGTGGGGCGCAGTGAAGGCTGAGTCTCAGAGCATTGAAAATTGCAAATTGCAAAATGAAAATTTCAAATTGCGAAGCGACCACTCCATGGTACTTCAATTTG
>CBFHBI010000267.1:0-5027 GCA_965653755.1 uncultured Blastocatellia bacterium | reverse complement strand
AAGGGGAATTTCGAATTCGCGGCGCTCCCGGCCGGCCGCTACTCGTTTTCATTCGAAAAGCAGGGATATAAGACTTTCATTACGCGCGTGCTGGAAGTCGCGGCCGGCGAAACGATCAAACTCAGCAGTGTCGTCGAACTCGCGCCCGAAAACATAGTTCATGCCCAGCCTGTATGCCAGTTTCTCGGCGATATTCACTCGGTGCGTCCGCTTAGCGTTCAGATCGGCCTCTTGCAGTATGACCAGATCGGCTTCCTGCGAGGCCAGAAAGTCGCCGATGTCCGGCAACCGCAACCCGCGATCGATGTTCCAATCGACCACACGCATCTGGCGCGGCGGGAAAAACTGCCATCGATACGGCGCAAAACTCCCGGTTAGGATATCGCTCACAACCGCACGACTCCGGAATCAGGGAGCGCTCGACTTCGCAATTTCGCGGGAAGCAGACAGGCCCGGCGTGCTGCTTGCATAGTCGTAGTATTCGATGGTCAGTTCAGTGGTTCCGATGATCCGGGCTTCGGTCACGGATTTGTCGGTTGACGGCAGCCAATGCGAGCCGTTCTTTTGGTAGTCGTGGATGAAATGGACACTCTTGATCCAGAAGGAAGGGTTCTTGGTAGGCTTGCCCTCGATGCGCACTATCGCGTAATCTTCGACATCCACCCACACCATGCCCTCGACCAAGTACTTGTTCTGTTTTTTCGGCGCCATAGCCAGTACGTAGGCAGGGCGCTGGTTGACGACTTCCTGGCCGACGAGTTCAAATGTGTAGTTTTCCGGCGCAATGCGCGACCGGTCGCGCGCATCCGGCATTGATGCTTCGCTTTCACCTTGGAGCAGCTTTGGGAACACGTGGTTCCTGGCAGCGCCCCAACCGGTGGCGGAGACCAGTTCAAATTGTTTGGAACCGTTATCCTGGCAAGTGACCTTCACCAACATTTCGGCCCTCTTGTGGTGACGGACATTTTCCAGCACGTAGCGCCTGGTGCCGGTGTAACCGTGGAATGCTGCTTGGCGCTGGTTGTCGCGCTCCATCATCCGAGCCACTACATCGGCGGCCGAGGAAAGCGGCGGGGTGGAATCCGCGGCCATGGCCGCGATACCGAAAATCAGGATCAAAGCACTCATGCGCATAGTTAGAACTCCAAAACGAATTTCCCGCGGAAGGTGCGGCCGACGTTATTGAAGAAATCGCCAAAGCGGACGCTGTCGATGTCGCTCTGCACATCGCGGGGGTTGAATCGATTGAACAAGTTGAAAACGCTGAACCCGATGCGGGCCTTGAGATCTTTGTGCGGGATTGGCAGCCTGATCGGCCGGGTTACCTGCATGTCGAACGAATTGAAGCGACGAAAACGCAGCGAATCCCGCTGCCCGATAAACTCGCGCGCTGGATCGACCACCGAATAGGGGAAACCGGTGTGGACATCGAATACGGGCAGAACTGTGAATTTGAACGGGGCATCCCACTGGCCCCAGAACAGAAACCGGTTAGGAGCATCAAAAGGAGGCCGACCACGCGCATCCGGCTGGATAACTGCCCACGCGTTGTTGCCGAAGAATTGATTGAAGTCGTTCAGGTCACCGTATGCCTTCGAACGGACATAGGACGCGTTCAGAGTCGCACGCCGAATTTTGTAGAGAGCGGCGATTTGGAACTCGCGATAGAACGTCCGGCCGCCGTTGGACAGCGAGAGGGATCCACGATCGGACGAATGTTCCGGTGTGATTAAGAAATCGCGGGCAGTGTTTCGTTCCTGGAATCCGGCCCGAACGGTTAGAGTAGACGAAACCTGCCGGTCGAGTTCGACGTTCCATCCCAGACTGCGTGGATTGCGGAGACCATGGGCGAAGGTGTTGGCGTAGACCACCGAGCCCAGCAATTGACCGGCGGCATCGAAATTCACTACGGTTCGGCCAGGCAGCAACGGGAACGAAGCAATATTCAGCGGAACGCGGTCGTAAAAGAGCCCAGCGCCGCCTTTCATTAGAGTCTTCCCGTCCATGGTTAGCAGCAGCGCGAAACCTGCGCGCGGCGCCGGGTGAGTAGCTCCGGTGATGGAATCGTGATCGAGACGGATGCCGAGGTCCAGGTTGAACCGCGGCGCCGGCCGCCATTTGTCGGCGAAGAACAGCGCGATTTCGTTCTGGCCGACGTCGAATCGCGAAGCCGGACCAAAATCGATGCGCTCGATAGGAAGATTCGAAACCCCGATTATCGTGACCGGGGCCGCTAGAACCCGGCCCGCGTAATCGCTGTGGGCATAGTCGAGGCCAGCCTTGAATTCGTGCCATCCGAAAGCATTGACTCCGAATTGATAGGTTTCCTGCCACTCAGTGCGATAGGTGTCGCGGCTCTGCCGGTTGAAGAAGCCGCCCGTGGTCGTCTCAATCGAGAGCCGATAAGGATCGCTGCTATTTGGGGTCACATCGGCGTCGAAGCGCTTGTAGCTGAACTGTGAGACGAGAAGAGAATCCGGCCCGGTAGCATAGCGATGCTGGATCGACGCCAGATAGCCGCGCTGGTGAAGATCCGGCGTGGAGGGTTGAGGTGTGAATGTGTTTAGACCGAAGTAATTGTACTTCTGCGGGTAAAGGGCGAACGTAGCGGTCATCGATTGGCGTTGCGTCAGGTTCACGTCCAACTGGCTAAACGAATTAAACCCTTCGATTCTCATGTCGCGCTGCAACTGCGGTAGGCTCGAAACCGGTATCCGCACGAAACGGTATTCGACCGATTGCGTGAATGCGATCTTGTCCCTCACCAGCGGCCCAGTGATGGTAAACCGCGGCGTGGCTGACTCGATGCCCACGAAATCGCCGTCGCGCTTTCGCGGCCGGATCAACAAATTCTGCGCGGAAAAGTGGAAGGAGTTGAAATTGCCGGTGGTCGTCTCGAGACTAGAGACAGCGCCGGCGAGTAGACCATACTCCGGATCGTAAGGGTTGGGAATCACCTAGATGGAGCCAACAACGTCGATCGGCAGGCTCAGAGCCGGGTTGCCCTAGGCCTGGTCGGTCACGTTCGCAATGTTAACCAATGCGACGCTATGTGACGATCGCGCGCCCTTGAGGTTGATGAGGCCGTCGGGTCCGCGAACCACGCCCGGAACAAGGGGCAGGAGATTATCGAAGCGGTCGTACTGGTTCGGTGCATTGACCACTGTCTTTCTTTCGATCACCGTTTGGCCCGACACGTCCCGCGAGATCACAGGCTCTTCGGTTGCGCTAACGGTCACCGAGTCTTTGCGCTCTTCGATCTTGAGTTCCATCGGAACCTGGACTACTTCGCCTGATAGTACGGTCACGGCGTTTGAGCAGGTGAACTCAGGAGCATCGACGTCAATCTGATAATTCCCAGGCGCGATATCGCTGAGGCTGAAGTTACCTTGATCGTCAGAAATGGTCTCAATCGAGAATGCCGATCGCCCGAGCCGTACCTTGACACCGGGTACTACGGATCGCCCTCCATCCGACTCGACGGTGAACACGGTTCCCTGCACAACTCCCGGCTTGATGTCCGAAGGCCGAGACTGCGGGGCGCTGAAAGCGAGCCATCCCAGTGAACTCGTTACAGCAATGATGATTGCCAGCGGCTTCATGAAGTGAGTACGCGCGCGCCGGCGCCCAGGAATCGTCACGCAATGGAGTGCTTTCTTGCCGGCTCGACAGACGGATGAGCAGATTGCCCAATCGTGGTACATGGTTCCTTACCGGCCCTTTCCTTGGCTTCCTGATGAATTCGTAGTAACTACCGTGGCCGGCTTCCAGTCGGCCAGAGCTGACCTCGTGATCCTGATGCAGAACAGCAAACCAAGAGGAACGGCCAGCAGGGCGATCAGCAGCAGAAGCCGCACCGTGAACAGCGACTGGCTTAGGCTGCCAGACAAAGGAGATTCAACATCGACTACCGGTGAAGACTTTTGCGGAGTCATCAGCGTCGAGATTGTCCCACGTGTGTTAGTCATCATCTTGCCTTCGAAAAGGCATTCATCATTCCACTTCGTGTCGCAAGCGCGGAACAGCATTACCGCACTCCAGATACGGGACTTACGCATCAGCAGTCTCGCGACGAACTCCGACTTGCGCCAGCCTGCGAGGCGATTTGTTGACCGATAATTGACATCTGACGAGTGGTGCGACCGTCGACCGCTATTTCGCACCTAAGCCGAAACTGCGGAAGCTAGGGGCCTTTGAGTCCTGGAGAAAGTGAAATAGCTGTATAGCGCGATCGGCCAGACAAGGTTTGCTCCCACGGCGGACAGAATCAAGGCCACATTGGTGATATTGAGCAAGGCGAAAAACAGGAGGGCGTAAGGCAGGAAGCATCGGCGCACGATAAACTCCGTATACCGGCCAACGAACAGAAATGGATTTGATCGCCGGCGTTCGGCCTGCGTTTGCCAGACGCGCAGGAGCTGCTCGGGGCGTCCGCCGGTTAGCCGATGCCGGTTAAGTCCCGTAACGACAAAACCAAGCACCGCTCCAAACACCAGCAGGCCACCCCAAACCAGGTAGCCCCGCGTTCCAGAGCTCCGCGTCAACCCGATGGCCATGCCGGTAAAAATGAACAAATAGTAAAGGTAGTCGCAAATCGTCTCCAGCCAACATCCGAAATCGGACTCTTGCAGTTTCAATCGCGCGACTTCGCCGTCGCATCCGTCGAGTATGCTGGCAAAGACGGACAAAAGCGCGCCCAGCAGCATATTCCAGTAACCGCCGAACGAGAAGTACAACCCTGCCGTGAAGCTTACGCCTAGCGTAAACAGGCTGACCATGTTTGGTGTGATAGGAACTTTGATGAGTTGGCGGCTAATAGGGATGGAGACCCGCCGATTCATTCTGGCGAAAATTCCATCGGTAGGCTTGACCAGCCAGCCATTCAGTTTTCGCTCGGCAGCGATGCGATCCTGCGGCGTGGAGACCCGCTGCCACTTGTCATCGGTTATCGGCTCGCTTTCCACCGAGCATGTCGAAGTGAGGAAAATATGCAGTTCTTCCAAGTTGGCTACATTCGGCGGAAGCTC
>CBFHBI010000266.1:0-5028 GCA_965653755.1 uncultured Blastocatellia bacterium | reverse complement strand
TCCAGCGCGACAATTACGCGGAATATCTGTGCACGCTGGCGATCATCGCCGCCTCGCTGGAAAAGTTCGCGTTACAAATTCGCCACTGGCAACGCACGGAAGTTCGTGAGGCCCAGGAAAAATTCAAAGCTGGACAGAAAGGCTCGAGCGCCATGCCGCACAAGCGGAATCCGATCCTCTCTGAACGTATCTGTGGCATGGCGCGGACGGTGCGCGCTCACAGCATTGTTGGTTTGGAGAACGTTGCGCTGTGGCACGAGCGCGACATCTCTCATTCATCCGCCGAACGAGTCGTCCTGCCTGACTCGAGCATCGCCACTGATTACATGCTGCAGAAGATGGCCTCGTTGATTGACGGGCTGGTCGTTTATCCCGAACGCATGCTCGAGAACCTGAATCTCACCCGCGGGTCTGTTTTCAGTGGCCAGTTATTGCTAGCCCTGACTCAGGCCGGAGTCTCGCGTGAGCAGGCCTACGAATGGGTGCAAAGAAATGCGCTCCGGGCGTGGGATGAAGGCAAGGAACTGAAATCGCTGGTTTCTGCCGACACTGAGATCAACTCACGGCTGACCGCCGATCAAATCGATCGCGTGTTCTCGCTAGACACTTATCTGCGGAACGTCGATAAGATATTCGCGCGGGTTTTCGTCTAAACGACGCAAAGCAGAGCAATAGCGACCAGCCGACGTTTTAATCGAGCTGGCCGCTATCGCTAAAGCAAGGTTCGGTTCTTAAATGGGTGAGATTACTTCGTCCACTTCTCGGCCATGTTGCCGACGATTGGAAGCTTATATTCGACTCCGCCGTAGGCCTTCACCGCAGCCAAAATCAACATGATTAGCCAACCGAAAAAGGCGACCAGCCAGATCAGCCATACGAGCATCCCGATGATGCCAACGCCCGCGCCGGCGGATGAACTCGCGGCGCTGGCGGCCACGCCAAGAATTCCGATGATTACGCCGAGGATCATCAACACGATAATCACTGCGATGTAAACCGCAAACCACAGAATCGCTTGCAGCGCGTGATATCTCACGAAGCGATTCTCTTTTTCGATGATAAGGCTGATGATCGCGATGATGCCGATGGGGTAGCCGAGCGCCGCCGCGAGATTTCCGTCGAGGCCGAGTGCAGACTTGCCTGTATCCGTTGCCATTATCTAGTTCCTCCTGTCAGGGTCTGAAAGAATTTATTTGTTAGCAGTGTTCCAGGCGAATTCGCCGATGATGGGCAGTTTGTACCATTGGCCGCTGTAAGCCTTCAGTCCGCCCATCAGCCATAACGCCAGGAAAATGATGAGCAGAATGAAGCGCAGACCAAGAATTAAAATCCAAGCCATCCAGGACAGATCAAACGCATTAAGAGCGAGCGTCAGAATCAATCCGAGTATTCCGACGAGGATTCCAACCAGGATCTGCAGACCGGCCAGAAACAGCGATTGAATGGCGTGAAACTTGACGAACCGATTCTCTTTCTCAGTGACGAGAAAGATAATCGACAAGACCAGTCCCAGACAGCAGACGAAGTTTAGGATGTAACACAACATGGCCCCGAGGTTCGAGTCGAGGTTCATGAAGCTGGTCTTGCCGCCGGGCGCGCCGGATGGCGGTGCTGGTTCTGAAAATGGAGTTGACATTTTTTACCGTGCTCTTTTTTTGAAACGGTTGCTACAGGGCGGAAATAGTATGATATCGGCTACTGGTTGCGCAAGATTTTAGCGTAATATCTTCGGTTCCGAGTCAATACCCGGGAGGTAGCGACGGATCAGAAGACGTGAATCCCGGTTCCGAAACACAAATGAAAGCCAAAGTTTATGTGACCTTGAAGCCAAGCGTTCTGGACCCGCAGGGCAAAGCCATCAAACATTCCGTGCAATTGCTCGGGTTTGAAAGCGTAAGCGACATTCGCCAGGGAAAGTATTTCGAGATCGCGATGAGCAACGGCGTGAGCGAACAGGCGGCGCGCGACCAAGCGACACGCCTCGCGCACGAAGTTCTGACGAACCCGATCATTGAAGATTTTCGCGTTGAGATTGAGGAGTAAGTTCGGAGTCCCGCCTTTAGGCGGAAGCTTGAGTGAGCCGCCTGAAGGCGGTACTCCAAACATTCGTTATGAAATTCGGAGTCATAGTTTTTCCCGGCTCAAACTGTGATCACGACGCTTATCACGTGATCTCGAAACACGTGGGCCAGCCGGTTGACTTCATCTGGCATCGCGATACGGACCTTTCGACTTACGATGCGGTAATTATTCCCGGCGGCTTTTCGTACGGCGACTATTTGCGCGCGGGCGCGTTGGCGCGATTTTCGCCGGTGATGAATTCAGTTAAGGAATTTGCCGCGAAAGGAAACCTGGTGCTGGGCATCTGCAACGGCTTTCAGATTCTTTGTGAAGACGGTATGTTGCCGGGCGCGCTGATTCGCAATCGCGATCTTCATTTCATTTGTGATCATGTGAACGTGCGCGTGGAAAATACCGACACGCCTTTCACACACGAATTGAAAGCCGGCAGCGTTCTGCGGATGCCGATTGCGCACGCGGAAGGTAACTATGTCTGTGACGACGCGACCTTCGACGAGTTGAAACGCGAAGGCCGAATCGTCTTTCGATATTGCAATACGGCTGGTGAAACGACAGATGCGGCGAATCCCAATGGGTCGCGCGACAATATCGCCGGCATCTGTAATCGCGCACGTAATGTCCTAGGGCTCATGCCGCATCCGGAACGCGCGTGCGAAGATTTGCTCGGCTCGAGTGACGGGCGCGACGTGTTTCGATCGTTGGCAGGAACGCTCGCGGCCGTGGCTTAAAGTCGTTTCGCAAACTGACGGTTTGCGTTACATGAGGAGCTTATGAAGATTCATTCAGGTTGGATAGCCGGCGGATTGTTATTGGCGGTGGTGCTCGCGTGTAATACAAACAAGAACGCGAACAATTCGAACAATTCGAATAACGCAAATCGGAGTAGCAACGACAACACGGCCAAAGGTCCGACGCCGACTCGGCCCGCTAACGCGGACGTCTATGTCGATTCGATCTCGCTCGCCAAAGATAAAGATGGCGGAGCCGGTGAGACAACGACCACTTTCCAGGCGTCGGACAGCAAGATTCACTGCAAGATCATGCTGAATAAAGCGAAGGCCGGCACCAAGATCAAGACAATCTGGACTGCCGTGGATGCCGCCGGCAGCAAGAACGAGGAGATTAAGACTTTGGAATACACTACTAACTCGTTCGAGAAGGAGATTACCGGCTACATAACCTGGCAGGGCGATTGGCCCACGGGTCAATATCGTTTGGACGTTTATGTAAACGGCAACCTCGACAAGTCACTCGACTACAATATTGAATAGGCAGTTGAACATGCCATGAAACGATTCTTACCATTTGCCATCATCATTATCGTGCTGGCCGGCGCCATAGCTGCGGGCTGGGTGGTCCTGCGCTCGTCGCGTGACTCACGAAACGCTTCCGCGCCCACGCCCGATCCGGCTGGCGAAGTGAAAGGCGCCGAGCCGCCACACGTGCGCGGCAATCCTGGCGCGCCCGTTACGCTCGAAGAGTTCGGCGATTTTCAATGTCCCTCATGCGGCACGTACGAACCTGAGTTGAAGAAGATCGAAGCTGAGTTCGGCGACAAAATGAAGGTGATCTTCCGCGAATTACCGCTGCTGCCGATGCACGAGCATGCGTTGATGGCCGCGCAAGCCGCCGAGGCAGCAGGCCTGCAAGGAAAGTTTTGGGAGATGCACGATTTACTTTATGAGAACCAGACGAAATGGGTGGACCAGAAAGACCTCGTCCCCGTGTTCGCCGATTACGCCAAGCAACTCGGGCTAAACCCCGATCAGTTTATGAAAGATTTGAGTGGCGAGAGTGTGGCCCAGCGCATCTTTCAAGACGGCAAGCGCGCGCACTCGTTCGGTCTGAAAGGGACGCCAAGTTTCTTCGTCAACGGTAAAGAAGCAAAGGACGAACAGTGGAAGCCTGAAGGCCTGCGACAGATGATCCGCGACGCGATTGCCGCCTCAGGGAAATAACGACGGACATTTAGATGTTTAGAGGCGGGCGTTGCCCGCCTTTATTTCGAATCGCAATGAAATGGAAGAAGACGGGCGGGCAACGCCCGCCTCTAAACGGTAGATTTTGATTGTTGTTGTGGATGAACGTTTCGCATAAACGAATCCTCACTCAAACACCGGTTCGTTCGGAATCACCTCTCCCGTCGGCTCGATGATCAGTTTTCGATCGGGCGTAATATGTTCGCCTTCGATCGTGACTTCTTCGCCGCTTGGCATTTCGATCGGCAGATGATCAAGAAAACGTTCCGCGTCGATTGCCGCCATGCACCCCGTGCCAGCCGCCGTAACTGCCTGGCGATAGACTGAATCCTGCACGTCACCGCAAGCAAACACACCGGGAATATTCGTAGCGGTTGAATGCCCGTTGGTTTTCAGATAACCAACAGTGTCCATGTCGACCTGGCCTTTGAAAAGATCCGTGTTGGGTTTGTGACCGATGGCAATGAAGACGCCTTCGCAATCGAAATTCTTTTCGGCTCCAGTACTCACATCGCGCAGCCGCACGCCAGTCACGCCCTGTTCATGCGTGCCGAGAATCTCAGCCAATTCGGTGTTCCAGAGAAACTCAATCTTCTCATTTGCGAACGCTTTGTCCTGCATGATCTTCGACGCGCGCAATTTGTCGCGTCGATGCGCCACGTAAACTCGCGACGCGTAACGAGTGAGAAAGGTCGCTTCTTCCATCGCCGTGTCGCCCCCGCCGACGACCACGAGACGTTTATTGCGAAACGCCGGCAGCGGCCCATCGCAAGTCGCACAGGCAGAGACGCCATTGCCGCCGAAACCTTTTGGGGTCTTGGCTTCGCCCGGAACGCCCAGCCATTTTGCCGAAGCGCCCGAGGCAATGATTAACGTGTCGGCTTTGACGATTCTGTTTTCGGTGCGCAACGTGAAGGGACGCGATTGCAGCTCGACTTTGTCGATCCACTCCTCCAGAAACTCAGTG
>CBFHBI010000265.1:0-5030 GCA_965653755.1 uncultured Blastocatellia bacterium | reverse complement strand
TGGCTTCGTGAGCGACGCCCTCTCTCACGGTCGGGATACTGCCCCGTTCATTCTCTTTCGCAAACTTTTCGCGCTTCGCGTGATAATCCGTCAACTCAAACGCACGATTCATCAATCCTTCGAGATCGACCTGCTCGCGAATAATCTGATTCGTCGCCGTCGTCTCACCTTGCTTGATGAAATTCCGCCGGCGAAATTCATCGGGCGCTAGTCCGATTGCGCGCGCGATCTTGTCCATGTGCCGCTCCAAAGCAAAGATGCTCTGCGGCGCGCCAAACCCGCGAAACGCGCCGTGCGGCGGCACGTTCGTCGCCACCGCCGTGCTCTTGATGCGCACGTTCGGACAGAAGTATGGACCAGCCGCGTGAATCGTGCCGCGCGAGAGTACGACCGGCGAGAGCGTGCAGTACGCGCCGCCATCGATCACAAATTCGATCTCCTGAGCGAGCAGCTTGCCATCTTTCGTCACCGCCGTCTTGTGACGCGTGCGCGAAGGATGGCGCTTGGTAGTCGCGACCATGTCTTCTGCGCGGTCGTAGATCATCTTCACGGGTTTGCCTGCTTTCCACGACAGAAGCGCCGCGTGCCCGGCGATCAACGACGGATATTCTTCCTTGCCGCCAAACCCGCCGCCGGTTTCAGTTTGGATCACCCGAATCTTTTCTTCCGGCAATCCAAACAATTTGATCAGCGCCTTGTGCACGTAATATGGACACTGCATCGATCCCCAGACAGTCACGCCGTCGCCAGGATTAGCGATCGCAATCGCGCCGTTGTTCTCGATGTAGAGCTGCTCCTGCGCGCCAGTCTCATATTCACCTTCGATAATGAAGTCCGCTCTGCCCCAAACCTCATCGACGTTCCCTTTATCGACCAGGAATTTCTTGAAGGTGTTGTTCTCGCCCCAAACAACTTCCTTTTGCGAAAGTGAATCGTCGAGCGAGAAGATCGCCGGCATCTCTTCGTATTCAATCCGCACGCACCGCCGCGCCTCTTCGAGCAAGTGCTTATCGTGATGCGCCAGCAACACAATTGGCTCTTCAGGATGATTGACGAGTTTGTCAGCGAGATAAGGCTGGTCGTTGAGAATCAACGCCACGTAGTTTTCACCCGGAATATCTTTAGCAGTAACGATCGTGAATTCATCCCACGGAATCTCAGAACCGCCTGCGGTAGCGGGCGGGCCGTCAGGGCCTGCGGTAGCAGGCGGTTGCTCGAATGAGATCGATTTGATTCTTCCACGTGGCACGGAACTCCGCACCGTCACGCCATGCAGCATCCCGTCGAATTTCAAATCATCGACGTACAACGCCGCGCCAGTAACTTTCTTTCGGCCTTCTTTGCGGGGAATGGGTTTGCCGACGAGCATGTTACAGAACCGCGAGCGATAGCGAGCGGATGCTAGAGGCTACTTTCGATAGTTCTTGACGTCAACACCCGAGAAGTGCGAGTTCAGCTAGCATCCCCTCGCTGTCGCTCGGGGTTCTGTAACGTCATTCGCCTTGATCGTACTTGACGTAGGCGACAGCGCCAGCAATTTCTTCGTCGCTCCAAAGGTAGCGTTTGCTACCGCCGTATGCCCACGGACTCAGATCGCTCTTCCATAGACCAGCTTCTTTCAGAACGCGTGTTGCGTTGGCCTTGAATGCATTCATTACTTGCGACGGCGAACGATGGGAGGTTACGACAACGTGAACATGATTTGTCCGAGCATTCGTTACCCAGAGCGTCCACTTACGGATTTCGCAAGTCTTCTTAATGGCTGCCTCAACTTGTTTTCTCTGCTGGGGTCTTAAATAGACCGGCGGCTGTTTCAAAGCCCGACGATTATAACGCCAGCGAGCACCATCGGCAGGCAGTGTCGGTGTGCCATAGACGTTATGAAAGCGATCCACGGATCCTTTCATGCCGTGTAACCAAGTCCCATAGCAACGGAAGGTAATTAAGTAACCATAAGGTGTGTGGTCGTCGCGAAATTCCTTGGGAGGGTTCATGGTAGCATCCGCTCGCTATCGCTCGCGGTTCTTTAACGTCCAGCGTTTTGAGATCGCAGATTGCGATCTCAACATGTATCAGATCTCCACCGGAACGTGCGGTGTCGCCGACTCATCACGTGCGTGCATCGTTTCTGCTGAGCCGGTAATGCGGGTCGGATAGCGTTCGCTCCAGCAGGCGACGCACGATTCGTCGGCGCTCAGACCGGTGGCGGACTGCATTCCTTCGAGCGATAAGTAGCCGAGCGAGTCGGCGCCGATAAACGCGCGTATGCCTTCGATGGAATAGTTGGCGGCGATCAATTCTGATTTGTTGGGCGTGTCCACGCCGTAGTAGCAAGGGCTGATCGTCGGCGGGCATGAGATGCGCACGTGAATTTCTTTGGCGCCGGCTTCGCGCACCATGCGCACGATCTTTTTCGAGGTCGTGCCGCGCACGATTGAATCGTCGATCAGCACGATGCGTTTGCCTTCGATCAGATGCCGCACGGGGTTCAGTTTGATTCGTACGCCGAAGCTGCGAATCGATTGACGCGGTTCGATGAAGGTGCGGCCGACGTAGTGATTGCGCACCAGACCAAATCTGAAAGGCAGACCGCTTTCGGCTGAATAACCGATCGCCGCGGGCACGCCTGAATCGGGAACAGGCACCACGATGTCGGCATCGGCCGGTTGCTCGATGGCGAGGCGCTGGCCCATCTTGTGGCGCGATCGATTGACTGACTGGCCGAAGATGATCGAATCGGGGCGCGAGAAATAAACGTGCTCGAAGATGCACATCGAATGTTGCCGCGGCTTCAAGGGATGCGATGAATGCAAGCCTTCTTCGTCGATCACAATCATCTCGCCGGGCTCCACGTCGCGGACGTATTTCGCATCGATTAAATCGAACGCGCACGTTTCTGACGCAACCACCCACGCGTCATTCAATCGGCCCAGCGCGAGTGGCCGAAAGCCGCGCGGATCGCGAATTACGATCAACTCGCGCGGCGTCAGAAACAATGTCGAAAAGGCGCCTTCTGTTTCGCGCAGGACTTCGGCAATTGCTTCCGGAACGGTGGCGGCGCAAGAACGGGCGACGCCGTGCAGAATCACTTCTGTGTCTGAGGTTGATGAAAAGATCGCGCCTTCGCGTTCGAGACGCTGGCGCTCTTCGCTAGCGAAGGGAAGATTGCCGTTGTGGCAGACGGCGATTTGTCCATGCTGACAAGTGACTGAAAATGGTTGGCATTCGCGAATCGAAACTTCGCCGGCGGTGGAATAACGCACGTGACCGATCGCGGTTTGGCCGGGCAGACGATCGAGCCGTGCCTGATCGAACGCTTCGGAAACGTGACCCATCTCGCGTTCCGAAATCAACTGCTCGCCATTCGCAGCAACGATGCCGCATGACTCCTGGCCGCGGTGCTGCAACGCGTACAAACCGAGGTAGGTGAGACGCGCCGCCTCCGCGTGGCCATAGATGCCGAAGACGCCGCACTCCTCGCGTAACTTGTCGTCGCACGCATTCGTCATTACGATTTGGATTATAACCAGTTGTCGAAGATTCGACTACGATGGATTTTAGGGGGATAACGTGAATCAAACATCAAAGACACGGGTCGTTTACCTGGCTCTTCCGATCATTTCAATCATCGGCTTGTCGCTGGCCGTGACGATTTCGCGCGACGTAAGCGCATCATCGGCTGGGGGCGACGCGGCTTCCGTTTACAACTCCAAGTGCGCGAGCTGTCACGGCCGCGACGGCCGCGCCAAGTCCATGCACTCAAAGCACGAGCACGCGCGCGACCTGACCAGCGCTGAATGGCAGGACAGCGTTTCGGACGAGCGCATCTATAATTCGATCAGCAACGGCAAGGGCAAGATGCCGGCTTTCAAAAAGAAATTGTCGGACGCGCAAATCGATGAACTGGTGAACTACGTGCGGCGTCTCAGAAAATAATTCGCGCGAGGAAACTTTGGGAATGCGTGTGGTAAGGATTCTTCTGGCGCTTGCCCTGTTAGTCAGTCTGGTTTGGGCCGGTGCGCGCATCTATCGACGTTGACCCGCGACCGGTCCGATTGAAACGATCCGCACCGGCGCGCCGCAGGATCTGACCATCGTCCTGCATGTTCAAGGGTCAAGCGAGACGCGCATTAAGCTTTATCCGATCGACTTCGCGACGGTCGAACGCGACTACGCCAGCGTGCCGCGCGCGGGAAAGACCTTCGAAGATTATCTCGCGTTGCGCTTAAAAGATCTGACGGCGGTGACCGCCAGCGCGGACGCGAATGGCCGGGCAGTAGCCCATGTCACCGAAGGCAATTGGTGGATGCACGCAGTCGCAGCATTTCCGGAAGGCGAGTGGCTCGAATGGCGTCAGCAAATTAACATCGCGCAGCGTCCGCAGACGATCGAATTGTCATCTGATAATGCTTACCAGCGATCGAAAAAGTTTTGAAAATCGGACGTCGAACATCGGAAGTCAGATGTCAGATGCAGACGTGACGCGGCGTTGAATACGATTCTGATTTCTGATGTCTGACCTCTGAGATCTTTCTTATGCAGGCCCTGCGCTACGAAAAGAACCAACTTCATCTCGGTGATGTGCCGAAACCTTTGAGCAACGGAGAGGCGTTGGTGCGCGTGACGCTGTCCGGGATTTGCAACACCGATCTGGAGATTGCGCGCGGCTACGCCGGATTTGAAGGCACGTTGGGCCATGAGTTCGTCGGCGTGATTGAAGAATTGTCAGAAGCCCGACCGTCAGGGAGGGCAGCGTTGGGTAACGAAATCCCCAATCAAGCAAGAACAACCTCTGCTAACGTGCCCTCCCTCACGGTCGGGCTTCTGACACCAGGTACTCGCGTCGTCGGCGACATCAATGCCGGTTGCGGAGACTGCGAACTCTGTCGCTCGGGTGATTCGCGTCATTGCGCAAATCGAACCGTGCTCGGAATCGTCGGCCGTGATGGCTCGCACGCGGAGTTTCTCAAACTTCCACCCGTGAATCTGTTGCCGGTAGCGCAGCACTAACAAAAACATCACAACGACAC
>CBFHBI010000264.1:0-5033 GCA_965653755.1 uncultured Blastocatellia bacterium | reverse complement strand
TCTCGGCGTCGGGGATGAAGCCGCAGAAGCTCCAGAAAACTGAGTTGAGTTGGCCGATGACGCGATTGGCTTCGAGTTCCAGCAGACGCGATAGCGGCAGTTGCGCGTTCACATCTTCGCGCACAAATCGATCGTCGTAACCGCGCGCCGCAAATTGCAAATCGCGCGGGCGTATCTCGGTCGGGATTTCGCGCACCGTCATGTCGCCGTCAGGATTCTTGATATCGAAAGAATCCGTGCCGTCGATGAACGCACCGGCTGAACTAATCAAAGCGAGATTCATCAGCGGCAAGGCGCGGCGGGCGGGCGTGAACGGCGCGCGCTGGTTTTCTACAAACGGATAGTTCTTGAGATCGTCAGCGGCGCGACGCGAAGTCCAAGAGCGGTATCGTTCACGCCATCGATCTGACTGTTCGATGATTTCCACAATAAGTTCTTTCTAAGCTCGTGCGCCCTCCCTGATGGTCGGGCTACTGCCCCGCTTGAGCACGGCTACGGCCAATGGTCCAACTGGCGATTAAAAATGCGATGAGCCCGGCAATCAATGCGACGCCCATAACCGTGACCGAGTAACGATGCAGCGAATCAAATTCGACGCGACGCGCGTCTGCCGGCGAGACTTGATCGATGGATCCCATCGAAACTCGCAATGCCGACATACGCGCTGAAATTATCCAATGACTGACGCCAGTCATAATAGCCATAATCGCAATCGAAATCACCTCGGCAACCTGGGCCAGACGGCCGCGATTTCGATTCACACAGAACGCCGTGACCAGCAGAAAGAGCGCGATTTCAAATCCGCCTCGGTTAATGAAACCGAGCAAACGTGTGACGATCGAGCCGGCCAGTTCGTTGGCGTTCGCCAGACCGGCGCCGCGCAAAACATCGAAGAGCGCGGGCGCGACTGCGGCGCCGAAAAAGATTGCTGCGCCGAGCCAAAGCCCGAGCAAAAGCAAACGCAACTGTTTGATGAATGAAGTCATCGGTACGCGCTCCTTCAGCACACAGTTTTAATCTTCCGAAGAAAGCACGCCAGAGGCGTGCGTACCAACCATTGCTCGCAATCGAATCACCGGCGGCTCAATCGGCGGCGCTTCGATTTCGCGTGGGTCGGGAACACTCAGCAGCCACGACAGAGCACGATCGAGTTGCGCCTGATAATCGATTAAGTCAAGCGACATAAAAACAGGTTGATTCAAGCGCGCAAACTTTTCTTTCGCCATCAGGTACATTCGCCGCGCCGCGCCGGGCCGCCCAATCTGCAAATGATGGAACGCCACCGCCGATTGAATCATCGCCTGCAGGAACAATTTCTCGTCCGGCGCTACCGGCCCCATCCAACGTTCTTCCCACGCATCGTGCGCCGCGTGATATTCGCCAGCGTTGTATAGATCGATGCCGGCAATATATTCGATCGGATATGCCAGAAGGTGTTCTTCGGAATAATGCGCAGCGGTTAACACTAAAATGGATTGTATCTGATCGCTCGGTTCTTCTCAGCTTCAGCTAGCGACCCTCGTTTCAACTTACCTGCGCGATTGTGACTGGAGCGCAAGCGTCCTCGCTTGCATTTCTCTGCGCGGAGCAACCGAGACGGTTGCGCTCCAGTAAAATTGGGTCACCACTCAGCCTCACGTTGTGTCAGCGACATTAATGTGATTTGCCAATCAAAATTTTGAGATAACCACCGGCTAGCTTCGCTTTGTGTCTGGCAGCGAGAAATTATTCACTGTGAAGCGCTCGCCGACCGGCCTCGGACTTTTTGCGACCAAACGAATTCCGAAGGGCCGGAAAATCGTGGAGTACATCGGCCCACGCGTGCCGAACGACGAAGTCGAGCGCAGCAGCGGCAAATATTTTTTTGGCGTGAACAAGCAATGGTCGATTGACGGAAGCGGCCGCGACAACGTCGCGCGTTACGTCAATCATTCCTGCGCGCCGAATGCCGAAGCGATTATTACCCGCGGACGTGTCTGGATTTGGTCAATGAAAACGATCAGGCCAGGCGAAGAGATTGTTTACGACTACGGCAAGGAATACTTCGACGGAATTATCAAAGCCATCGGTTGCAAATGCGCGAAGTGTGCGGTCGATAATCGCCGTCGCAAGCAATCACAACTTAGACCGGGTTCACGAGAACGATCTCGGTGCTAGGCTGCTCGCGTAGTTTATCTTTGAATTTATCGATGTTGTCGCGAATCTTGTCCTCGCGCAACTGGCTCTCAATTCGATCGCGCACCTCATCGAGCTTGGGCACCACTTGTCCGCTCCCGCGCAATTTCCGAACTAACTCGTCGTAACGATCGGAGATTTCCTGGGGGCTGACTACCGCGAATGCCCTGAATCGAAAATCAATGTATCTATCCGTCGTGGCGCGGTCGCGCATAATCTGGTCCAGTTGTTCGCTCGTCAGGCCGACGGCTTTCATGCGCTCTTCCAGGGCCACGCGAGATGGAAAATGCCTGACCAGATCGTTGAGTTCTTCGCTCACCGACTCTTCGAAAAGCTTTTGCGCCTCACCCGCCTGTGCCACTGGCAACTTTCTCGCCTCTTGCAAAACCAGCAACTGGTCCTCGAGTGTGCGCAGCGCTTCGTTCAACTCCGCAGAGGTCGGCCGGGGATTGAAAGTTCGTTCGGGTTCCAGCGCTAATTGCCAAACCAGATCGGAATAAGTGATCACGTCCGGCGTCATCTGCGAACCGTTGTTGACGGTGGCGACGATCTTGTCAGGGATGATCTGCGCGCTGGAGGTTGGGCAGAGGGCAAAGAGCAAAGTGCCGAGAGCAAGCAGAAAAAGAATTTGAGATTTGAAATTTGAGATTTGAAATTTGTAAATCGGGGACTCGTCGGCACACGGCTCTCCTAAGTTTGTGACTTTGATTTTGCAATTTTCAATGTTCAATTTTCTCTTCTTCCTTCTTAATCAACTTAGAACGTCTGCGTAAACCTGAACTGGATTTGTCCCTGGTGCAGCCGATAGATTGCGGTCGTCGGATGCGCTGTATTCAGGTTCTGCGGAATCAGGAATTCGGAAGGATTCAGCAGAAAACCGTAATCGATTGCCAGCGCACCGCCGAGCGGCGTCTTGAAACGAAAGCCCAGGCCCACAGTGTGACTCCAGCGCACACGCAGGTTTTGCGCATTGATGTCTTCGACGAAGTTTCCCGTCGGCTTGACGGGCTTGGGATGAATAATGTCGCTGATGCTGCGAAACACGTTGCCGCCGTCATAAAACGGAACTGCCTGTATGTTCGCATTCACCGGCACCCGCGCTTCGAGATTCATGATGACTTCGGCGTTCCCGCCGATGGGAACCGTAAACGGATTGACCCCGACGCGCTTTCCCGACGTGTCGTGAAACTCGCCCTGCGGCACGATCACCTGTCGCGGGCCGGCTTCTTCAAAACCGAATCCGCGGAGAGTCGTCGAGCCGCCCGAGAAGAAGCGCTCGCTAATCGGCAGCAGCAAATCGAAGTCGTCAACCTTGCCGTTGCCGTTGAGATCGCGGGGGCTAAACAAACTCGCCAAACCCAAACTCAAATTGCCGGCAAAGACGGTGTCGCGCATTTGCCGCGATTTGTAGTATGTGTGATAGCTGGTTTCGAAGCGCGTGAACGAGGTGTTGCCGCCCAGCGCTTTTGACGCGACGCGAAAGTCCGCATTGAAGAAATGACCGCGCGTCGCATCCGTCTGGTTGTAACGACAAACTTCGGCGCCGCGAACCGTTTCGTCTTCGCCGTAAATCGTTCCGGGCAAGCGACGCTCGCAGCGTTGGCGAGTATCGATTACAAACGACACTCCCGGACCCGACAATCTGACGACTTCGTCGGGACGGAGAATTGGTTCGATCAACAGACTCTCGATGTTCTTGAGGCGCACGTCTTCATAGTTGTAGCGCGCGAAGAGAATGCTGTGCAGCTTCCGGCTCATCACGCGCTGCGTCTCGACCGTGACCAGGAAACGATTGATGGTTGGCTCACCCGCAGGTTGGCCGAATTGATCGACTGGGTTGCCGTGCTCATCAAGCCGCTGGACGATTCCATTCGTTCCTTGATCGATGGTCGAGCGGAAAAACCGCGTGACACTCGAGTCGACCAGATACTGGGCCGATAAACCGAGCGGCGCGTAATCGCGTTTGCGATATTTGAAGAACCGCGGATCGAGAAACTCAAACCTGACAAGTTGCTGCCGCTGGCTCATGCGAAGCCTCATGGCGCCCTGTCGCAGCTTGTTCATAAAATCAACGTTCGTTAATTCAAGTAAGCCGAGCGCGCCAGTGTCGGTCGAGTAGCCGCCGCCGTATTCGACGACGCGTGACTTCTTCTCTTCGACGTCGATGATGACATCGTATCGGGTGACGCCGTTGCCCAGGTCGCCGGCGGCTTGCTGTGTAATCACGACCTGGCGAAATGCGTCGGTTACGTACAACGCACGCTCGGCGTCGGTGATGCGATCGGCACGCAGCAGATCTCCCGGCATCAAGGGAATCGCTCGGCGGATTGCGGCGCGCTTAGACTGCTGCACCGAAAGGCTGCCGGTCACGCCGTTAATCACAATCTCGTTGACAATTCCTTTCGAGCCTTCCTTGGTGACGGTGAAGACGACGCGCACCTGCTCGCCTTCGCCCTGCTTTGCCAGTTCGTCGATCGAGGTTCGCACATCAGCCTCGATGTAACCCAGGCGCGCGTACAGGTTGAGCAATTGATCGCGGTCGGCGCGAACTTGTGCTGGAGAGTACGGCGCTTGTTTGACGATTGTGATTTCCTGGCGGAGGCGATCGTCCGGAATCGCCTGCTGGCCTTGCACCTTGACCTCCGCCACGCGCGTCAGCGGACCTTCCTTCACCCTAAACGTGATGATCAGAGAATCCTGAGTCAGCGGGATGGTCGGCACCGGCGTAACGTCGGCATGTCGATAACCGAGATTCTGCATGATGGCTAAGATCGTGCGCTTATCTTCTTCCAGCATCGCGTTGCACGTGATCCCGCGAGCATAACCGCCGAGCAAAGGCAGAAACGCGAAAGCACTGG
>CBFHBI010000263.1:0-5042 GCA_965653755.1 uncultured Blastocatellia bacterium | reverse complement strand
TCATCTTCACCGGTTACATGAGTTGGTTCTACTACCTCGTGCAGGTAACGACCGCGGCCATCCTGGTGCTGGCCGCCAACACTTCGTTTGCTGATTTTCCGCGACTGTCTTCGCTCCTGGCGCGCGATCGCTTTCTGCCGAGGCAATTCGCGAATCGAGGCGACCGGCTGGTCTTTTCAAATGGGATTATTCTGCTGGCGATATTCTCAGGCATTCTGGTTTGGGCCTTCGGCGGCGAGACCAGCCGCTTGATTCCGTTGTATGCCGTCGGTGTCTTTCTCTCGTTCACCTTGTCCCAATCAGGAATGGTCGTGCATTGGTGGAAGGAAGGCCAAAGTCTGAAGGAGAAGCGCCGCGCCGCGCTCGCGGCAGCGGAAACGAATGCGACTCCGCCGGTTGCTGGAAAGTCCGAGCCGCTGAATACGCCGCTAACGATTGCCGAAGTTGAGCGGTTAGAGAGGAATTCTCATTGGCGTAAATCGCTGATCATCAATGGTGTCGGCTCGCTGGCTACTTGTGTAGTTCTAATCGTTTTTATCGCCACGAAATTCATTCACGGCGCCTGGGTAGTAGTGGCCCTAATTCCGTTGCTGGTCCTGATGTTTTTGAAGATTCATCGGCACTACATCGACGTTGCGCGACAGTTATCAACTGAAGGGCTGGCTCCTTTGAAGCCAATCGATCACGAAGTAATCGTGCCGATTTCCGGCATCCATCGCGGAACCATTCAAGCGTTACAGTACGCGAGGTCGATCGCCCCGCATCACGTCACGGCGGTTTACGTAAATCTTGATGACGAACAAACGCGGCGGCTGCGGGAGAAATGGGACCAGTGGGGCTCGGGTGTGAACCTGGTGATTGTGGCTTCGCCTTATCGATCTCTGGCCCGTCCGTTGTTCAATTATGTCGATCGCGTGCGGCGCGGGCTGCCCAACGCGCTGATCACGGTCGTGCTACCGGAGTTCGTGCCGGCGAAGTGGTGGCAGAATCTGCTCCACAATCAAAACACTCTGTTTTTGAAGGGTGCGCTGCTCTTCAAGAAGGGCGTGGTGGTGACTAATGTGCCCTACCACCTGCAGCATTAGCAGCTAAACAGCAGCGGACATCGTGCGCGAAGCGACGAAACATGCGCGGCAATAAACCGGCCGGCCTTGAGAAGGATAGAAAGGAACTGTCGTCTGCTCGTGACACTGCGCGCACCTGACAGTTACTTCGATCCGTTGCTTAGCACCGGCGGCTTGGGCGGTCGTGATGGCGGCCAGACGATCGTTCTTGGCGTGCTTGCAGGGTTTGCACCTCTTGGGCTCGTTCTTTAGTCCTTTGTCGTGAAAGAAAACCTGTTCGCCCACGGTCCAGGTGAAATCCGCTCCGCAATCGACGCATTTAATAGATCGATCCTGATACTCATCTGCCTGATCCGAATTCGTGTGATTCAATTGATGCGCCGACTGGGCTGACATCGCTTCTTTCTCCAGAGGCTCTGTCAACCGCAGGCAGGAAGCCTCTTGCAGATGCACGATCGCGAAGCTGTACGAGGGGGCCGCGAAGAAACTAAACTATGCCACTGTCACGCGGCGGCGGCCGCAGCGGGTGCACTTATATGACTATGGTCAACTTGTGTCAAGCATTTTCAGCAAGAAACATGTCGGAGAAAAAATGCGCAAACGCGCCGGCGACCTGCAGTAACAATTCTCTCTCGCGACGACTATGAAAATTCTTGTAATTGGTTCAGGCGGTCGAGAGCACGCCATCTGTTGGGCCCTGCAACGCGGCTCAGTTGGCCGAGGCGAACTATTCTGCGCGCCGGGCAACGCAGGAATTGCCCAGGTTGCGGAGTGTGTGCCGATTACGATCAACGACCACCATGCCATCGCGTCCCTCGTAAAGGAGAGACAGATCGATTTGACCGTAGTCGGGCCGGAAGCTCCGCTGGCAGCTGGACTCGTCGATGTTTTGGAAGATCAGGGTCTGCCGGTCGTTGGCCCGAGGAGTCAGGCAGCGCGCCTCGAATCCAGCAAAGCCTTCGCGAAAGAATTCATGCAACGGCATTCGATTCCGACCGCGCGTTATCACGTGTCAGAATCTTTCGACGAAGCGGAAAGGATTTTGAAATCGGGGGAATTTGGCGACGAAGAAACTAGCGTTGTGATTAAGGCTGACGGACTGGCGGCTGGCAAAGGAGTGTGCGTGGCTGCGAATCGGCGTGAAGCTTTTACCGGATTAGACGAACTGAGAAATGGTTCGGCTGGAACTGAAGCCGTGCGCAAGCTGGTCATTGAAGAGAGACTGGACGGACCTGAAGTCTCAGTGCTGCTGTTCTCTGACGGCCAGGATTATCGGCTGATGCCGGCAGCCCGCGATCATCAACGCATTGGTGAAAATGACTCTGGGCCGAACACCGGCGGGATGGGCTCGATCACCGATGCAGCCATCATCACCGCGCCAGACCTCGATCGCGTCGTCCACCAGGTTGTCGAGCCAACGTTGCAGGGTTGTCGAGATGAAGGATTTCCTTTCCGCGGCATACTTTTCATTGGCTTGATGATGACGCCGCACGGTCCGCGCGTGCTCGAATACAATGTCAGATTTGGCGATCCGGAAACTCAATCAATTCTGGTTCGTCTGAATACCGATTTAGCGCAAGTCTTCGAAGCGATCACCGAAACCCGCCTGAGAGAACTGACCGTTGATTGGCTGTCTGATTCGTCAGCGTGCGTTGTGCTTGCCTCACGCGGTTACCCGGCTAAGGCCGAGACTGGAGCAATCATTCGCGGATTGGACCATGCAGATCAACGTGAACATGTCTCGATTTTTCATGCGGCGACCGCTCGGGCGGGCAAAAGCTGGTTGACAGCCGGCGGGCGCGTGCTCGGTGTGACGGCCACGGGCGAGAATCTCGGCGTTGCCTTGACGCGGTGTTACGACGCGGTGAGCGAAATAAGTTGGGATGGCCTGCAGTACCGGCGCGACATCGGCCGAGCCGTGAGCGGTTGACGACTCAACGGCGCGAGCTGCTCACTGCTTACTGCTCACCTTTCTCTGCTATACTCGCCTGCAAAAGTGGTTGAAAATGCAACCATGCGCCTTGCTCTTTCGTACATCTCGACGGCGCGACGAGCGTTTTGACGCCGCTTGTGAAAATGACCCTGTGACATTGGCCGGAGGACGAAATGGGACTTTGGACTAGGATAAAGCGTTCGATGCGGGCGCTGTTCGGTGGAATTGTGGAAGCCACCGAGGACCCCGAACTGATCCTGCAACAGACGATTCGCGACATGCGCGATCGTATCCCTGACCTGAATAATTCAGTCGCTCAAGTCATGGCTACCGAGAAGCTGCTTGCGAAGAATAAAGAGCGCCTGGAATCGCAAGTCGTCGATCTCGATTCAAAGATCAAAGCATCGGTGAAGATGGGCCGCGACGACATTGCGACTGCGTACATCGGCCAACTTCAACAGGCGCAGGTCGATTTACAAAAGACCGTGCACCAACACGAGCACGCGCAGCTTGCTTCGAAGCAGGCCTTGAAGGCGCGCGACAATTACATGTTGCAGATGCAGCGTCGCACGGCTGAGGCGATGCAACTCATCAATCAGTCGAAGCAAGCTAAACTTCAGGAGCAACTCGCGCAAACAATGGCGTCGTTCCAGATTGGCGACGATGCGCAAACGTTCGATGAAATGCGCGACAAAATCGACCGGCGCGCGGCGGCCGCTGAGGCCAGAATGCAATTGGGAGCTGCTTCGGTCGATAATCAAATGCAGGAAATCGAAAAAGAAGCGATGGACATGCAATTGCAGGACAAGCTGCTGCAATACAAGAAAGAGATGGGCTTATTGCCCGGTGACGGCGCGAGCAGCGCGCCTCAGGCTTTGCCCGCACAAGGAGAGACCACGCCCCAGCAGTAATCGTTCGGAGTTCCGCGTTCGCGCGGCAGTGTCGTTGACGCGATTAGCAGCGGGGTAGTAGCCCGACCGTGAGGGAGGGCGTAGTTCGAAGCACCTAATAACGATTTCGCACTCCATGAACTGGCCCAAGATTGATTCTCGCTATCTCAAAGAAGCATTCAAAGAGCCAATCAACTTTTGGGGAATGGCCGGCTTTCTTGTGGGCGCCGCTTTTTTTCAGGATGTAACTCCATTACTACTTGGGCTCGGCACCGAAGCCCTCTATCTAACCGTTGTGCCCGCCGCTCCTTTCTATCGCCGTCTGGTCGAACGTCGCACCAAAGAGCGCGCGCGCAAACTTCGCGAAGCTCAACGCGAGGCCGTCATCAAAGGTTTCGATCCGCGCGAACGTGAAGCCGTCGAATATCTGCGCTGGATGAAGAACCAAATCTATTCGAACTATCGCAAGTTCACGACCAGCAAAGAGATTCCGGCAAATCTACAAAGTCTCGATCAGCGTTGGGAAGACTTTGTCGACCTGTTGGATGTCTATCGTCGTCGCAAACATCATCTGCGTTCTACAAATCGTCAGGCGGTGCAGAATCAACTGAAGCAGGCTGAACACGCGGTCCAAACTTCGAGCGACGATCGGCAGAAACGAATTCAGCAAGCCAACGTTGAAATCCTGCGACGACGAGTGGCCGCATTCAACGATCTCGAACGCTCAGTCAAACTCGTCGAGGGTCAGCTGCAATCGATCGAGAACTTCTTCGGTCTGGTTAACGATCAGGTCGTTACTCTGCCAACACCCGAACGTGTCTCGGCTTTGCATTTTGAAGAATTGAGCGACTCGATTGCCATGACCCGTCAAATGCTGGAAGAAACTGCCGACACCTACGGCATGTTGGACAATCAGCATCGCGAGCTGGACCTGCTTCTCTCGACCGGGACAACTTCCAAATAATTTAAAGACCTCTCTAATGTCTCTCAGGTTAGGAAGGGTGGTTTACCCCCGCTGTAAGCAACTCCAAATCGGCGGGGGCAAGCCACCCTTCCCAACCCGAGAGGTCTTCGGAGCACGATATTGCCTCTTAATCGCCTGATTTCACATCACTTAGCTCTACACGTAATCCCTCAGAAAACACACTCTATCGA
>CBFHBI010000262.1:0-5044 GCA_965653755.1 uncultured Blastocatellia bacterium | reverse complement strand
TTGATCTACTAACCCGTGGGTAGCGAAGTGTATGATTCGATATTGCGCCAACTGAGGACTCATGGCCGTGGGTCGGCTGGCTTGGAAATCCAGTGCCTTCAGAGACTCACTTTTGGGAACAACATTTAGGATCGCCCGAGCTTCCTCCAGCGAGTATGGCAACCAGGCGAGTCCACCGATCCCGGTATCCTCCAGTGCGCGGGTCAACTCGGGCGATCGCTCACGGTTGATCGACCTATCTCGGGATGTTTTACTCTCGCGGTTCCTGGTGTTAACTGTATTTGTCGATTGAGTGGAGCGACCGCTCGTTCGGACGCGCTGATCTTCAGCCGTAAACACGGGATTTGCGAAAACGGCGATCGCGTGAGGCGCAGGCTTTCGATTTTCGAGTTCTCGCCGCTGCACACTAAGAACTGACGCCGATGGGAGGCTGATAATTTCGTGGTCCTCAATCAGATACCTTGTGACGGCCGTATTTTTTGACGCCCTGGTTGAGCCAAATGTGTCCTCTCGATTACCTGCTGATCCCACCGGTAAGGCGGCGAACGATACTGTTTGTAAGGCGCCGTCGGGAACAATGAGTAAGCGTTTTTGGTCGAGCAAGGGTGCTACCGGTTCCAGAATTAATTTGCTTAAGACTGCCCCTTCGTCCGTTGTCGAGATATCGCTCTGGACACGAGGCTCAGCTTTCGTGATCGCCTTCTCCCCTTGAGGCTTGCGGTTCCGCTCCGCTAAACCGGTCATGAAACGAGCTGCTGCATTTTCGATCTCGGCACGACCCGCCAATTCGAATCCACGCACCTCGGCAGACGTCACGACCCAAGCGTAACTACGCCGCTCGCCGAGCGCGTATTCGAGCAGTACGGTCTCATCGTCAAGTTGGCGCTGAATTTCGTTCGATGCCAGCACACGTGGTTGAGTTAACTGAGCGTATTTCGAGCGCTCGAACCTGATTCTGCCTTCAATCTCGTCTAGCCGCGTCAGCAACCCCGATAGTTCGTTGGAAATTTCAGCGGCGGCAAGCTCACTGTGTTTGCCACTCAACAGAGCGGTCTGTGCTTCGGACTTTGCTTGTACCTTTCGACGGATTTCGGCCGCTGTACTCAAAAGTTCGTCACCACTTCCGCTCGAGAGGTTCAAACGCTCCTCAGCTAACATATCCACGAGACCGCGCGCACGTGATTGTTCACTGGCTGCTAAAGCATCGGACACCATCTGCGCCGATCGATCACGTTGCCCGAGAATCATTTTGAGATCGATATTCAGCTCGTAATAGTTTTCGTGTTCGGCAAAATATGTGGTGCGCAACTTGTGACTGGAGATATTGGCGCGCGTAGACTCTAATAGGCGGACTGCTTCTTCACTGCGCTCAAGCGCGGCGGCTAGGTTATTTCGGTGTTGTTCAAGCAGACCTACGTCATTCAACGTCGCAGCTTCGCCGCGCCGATCGCTGACGGCCCGCCATAGGTTCAGAGCCGCCTGATAATCGGCCATAGCTTGTTCGAGGTTCCCCAACGCGGCATGCGTTTCCCCGCTCTTTACACGGGTGATGGCTTGGCCGCGCCGATCATCGATCTCAACTTGCATGTCGAGCGCGGCCTGGTACGACTACAGCGCCGCCGACAAATCACCGCGGCGGCGCCAGCAATCTCCTAAAGCAGTGACTACATACGACAACTTCGGTTTGTTGGGTTTGGCAGCTTCTGCCTGCTGAAGCTCAGCCAACGCGCTGTCAACATCACCCTGAAGCAACTTTAGCTGCGCGATGTGAAGCAGAACGTTGGCCAGTAGATCAGGATTTACTCTGCTAGTCGATTTGAAGATGTCTTTGGCTTGTGTGAAGAGAGCCAGCGCCGTTTCGAAATCGCCTTGCGATGCATAAAAGTCGCCGTGATTGTCGAGGATTACAGAGCGGCGACCATCGCTGATCCCGGGAATCTCCAACGCCCGTTGATAATTCTGAGTCGCCAAGTCGAGATTACCTACTCTCTCATTAGCCACGGCGACACTGTTAAAGGCATTAGCGAGCTGATCCGGTTCGACTCGTTTCTTGTCCTTAATTTGGCGTTGCCAACCTGCTAACGCCTGATTCGAATAATCGAGCGCCCGGTATGGTTCACCGAGGTTGTTATTTAGGACGGCAAGGGTATTGAGCGCATTGTTCGCGCCAGCCTCAAAGTTCTCATCCCGCCTGAGCTGTAGGACTGGTTCGAAGACATCAAGCGCTTTGTGATAATCGCCCATGCTTCCATACAAAATTGCCAGATTATTTCGCGCGCTCGCTTGACCGCGTCGATCGCCGTGCGTCGGGTCACCGTGGTTTTCAAACATTTGCAGCGCGGCCTTGAGGTGAGACTCGGCCTTTTCGTTATTGTTAGCCTGCGTCTCGTTGAATCCCAAGTCGTTCAGCGCCGCTGCAGTCAGTCGCCAATCCTCATCGTCCACGTGAAACTTCAGGACCTTATTTAGAAGTTCTTCTTCCAATTTTAGATTTTTGTTCTTGCGATGGGTCTGCGCCAACGCGTATTGCGCAGTGGCTTGCCAGTGAACGTTGCCGATCTCCTGCCAGGTGGTCAAGGACTTTCCGAAGTCCTTGATCGCCTCTTCGAATAATCCTGCTTCATCCTCTTGAACGGCTTTGGCAAACCAGCGTTCGGCGGCGACCTCCTGTTCATCTGGCGGCGTTGCCGCGCGCATCGGCTCAACTCTGATTTGAAATTCACCGGGATTTGCAAAATCTTCCGTGGAGAAAACCTTGATGGTGTACAGTGCGTCGGTCGCCGCAATGTCCGATAGATAGATAGTCCCATATCCCCCGCTCGGATTGTTCACCGTCACGAACGGGTTAGCGCTTGCGTCAAGCAGCGTGGCGCGCAGAATGATGCCGTTAAGTTGGATCGTTATGTGCAGATATTGTCCGGCGGGAATACGGATGCGAAAGGACTTGGCTTCGCCGCCGCCGATTTGGCGCCGGACTGACTGGCCGGCTGCCAGAGTCTCAGGTTCGGACCCATCCGCAAACTGAGCCGCTGAGAGTGCCGCGGAAACTGTGGCCCCGAGCGAGATGAAGGCACACGCCCCCGCCACCCGAATGATCGACAACGCATATCGAATCATCCGCGCACGGTAGAAGCTGGAGCACGAACTCTTGACGATCAAAATAAAATGACCAACTTTAGTGGACTAATGCCGGACGGCCATTCAGCCAGCGTCCAAATTCGCTTTGCAAACCGTAATTTGCACACCTGCGCGCTTGTTATCTCCATTAACGGTAACGAAGATCCCACAGCCGATGCTTTGGATTCCCGTGAGTCTATCACTGTCTGCAAATCGCAATCGACGTCCAGACCCCAGCGGATCCTATGGCTTGGTCATCACCCAAACGCCATCGGCCTGACCATCGTCGAATAGTCTGCCACGAGCCTTTTTTCTTTCCGTGGCATTGTTGTCAACCCAAGTCCCCACCAACATAAGGTGGTGATCGTGCTCAAAGATGAGATACCCCACGTAACTGTTATCAATGCCGTGCGCAACCTCTCGCATAACAATTCGGCCAGGGTATGCATCTCCTGTGACGTCATCATTTTCAAGTACGCTACCAGGTAACAGCGGCCCATTGCCGTTTCCATCGTCCTCGATCTTAAGGACTACTTTCTTAGGCCCGTTCGGCGAGGTAGGTGGAAAATTGCCGCGATCCGAATCGTAGTAACTCCATTTGCCGTCAAACTTGTGCTTTGCCATTGTTGTCGTGCTCCTTTGGTTTAGCGTTGGAAGAACTGATCAGTAAACGATCTATCTCTGCTGCAAAACTGTCGCAGGCAATTGCCTGCTCGCCGACATTCCTTAGTCGAAAGACGAAGACGTTTCGGAAAAAAATGATTGCGTATTTTTCGGGTGTGGTGAATCCGAAGTCACCGAAATTTGTTCGGTCCTTTAGATTTGCCAGTTGGAAGGTCGAAACAGTCTCGCCCGCCAGTGCAAACGCGCTGCTGGGTGAATCGCATTGGTAAGCATCAATCGCCAGAGAGTTGCGAGCGTCCGTTTTGCTCTTCCAATTTGAGTCAAACAAGTAAAGCGCAGTGTCTGTCTCGATGAAGTCAAAAGCTGTTAACCGCCAAGTCGCCAGAGCGCCTTCAATCAAAGCGAGCTGTACAAAGGCATTAGCCTGAGCGATATTCATGATTTCTTGGAGGCGTTTACCACTATGAACGCGGGAAAGACCGATTCGGTGATGCCGCGGAATTCTCGCCGGCTTGCAGTCTCCAGGCACCTTGGCCAGAAGAAATCGATACTGATCTTGATTCTCGCGCCCAAAGATGATGTTCGTTGGGACAAACCAACTTGGGTTGGCTGGGTCGTTGTTTCGATCTAGTTGTAAGCAGGAATCAAAGACAGGATCGGGCTCGTCGCAGTGATTCTTCCACCCGACAGTATGATGATCGAATTTGCCTTCATGAGGAGTCTGCCGTCCAATTAGCAGGTGGGGCTTAGGCGCGAACGATGGTCCCATTGTGCCTTCATTTAATTGACAGCCAATGATGTTTGCGAAGGCGACGAGAATTGCAGCGCAGTCGTCACAATTGACTCCGGCGCTTGCATTGCTTTCCATGTCTAGCACCTGAAGGAATCGGGTGCAGTCAAAAGCGAATGGGGACTTGCGAACAAAGTTTCCAGGTCCGCTATTAGGATTGTCGTATTGCAAAACCCCATCATCGCCGAGATGGTTCAGTTTCCTCGTAATACGTGTCGCCACGTCATCCACGTCCGTAGCCCCGGTCGCCCAAGAACATGCTTGTTCGAGAACGTCGGTCCACGGTACCTGGGTATCTGAAGCTGGCAACGAGGCAGGCGCCCACGGGAGCTGCGGTATTGACACTACTGTGTAAACTCGATGCTGGGTTACGGCTAGTTCAATCCAGTTGTCCGGATAGCTATCCAGCGCATAAACCCACCGCCAGGCGATGTTCGTAATGCCGACACCAACCTGCGAAATTCTCGCAGTGCTGAGACTGAAGTCTTCGAAACCGGATAAGCCAACGGGTAA
>CBFHBI010000261.1:0-5056 GCA_965653755.1 uncultured Blastocatellia bacterium | reverse complement strand
CGCCGATCAGCCGCTTGAAATCGTGCTGTCTCCTGGCGACGGAAAGAAATTAACCGAAGCCGAGGCACTCGCGGCCGGAAAGTCGGGCAACGCTCCGGCAAACGGCGGCGGCAGCAGCGGCGGGAGCGCCGAAGATAAAGCCAAGGCCGAAGAGATTGCCAAAAAGAACGCCGAACTCGCCAAAGAAAACGAGAAGATCACCAACGCCAACAAAATAATTGGTGACGCTTTCAAGAATGGCAACGCTGCGCTGACGGCGAAAAATTACGACGAAGCGATCAAACAATACGACGCCGGTATTTCTGCTGATCCTGAACATCCGGGCGTCGCTTCGCTGTTGAGTAACAAATCGGAGGCGCTGCGTTTGCGAGGAGCCGACAAATATAACACGGCGGTTCGGACAACCGACGCGGCTGCGAAGGCTGCCGGCATGGAAGCCGCGAAGGCAGACTTCACGGCGGCGGCGGATGCGGCCACGAAGGCCGTTGAGATGTTCAAGCAGAGGCCTGCCGCAACTGATCCAGCTCAGCAAAAGCAGGATGAGGTGAATAAGTACTTTGGGTTAGCGGCGCGCGCCAAAGCGATGGCCTTATTTGCTACGAAGGTGGATCCTACTAAAGGCAACGAGGCTGCGGCGGCGTACCAGGAATATATTGCCGCGGAAAGTGACCCAACAAGAAAGGCGGTTGCCGAAAAGGATTACGCACAACTTCTTTTTGACAACGCTGGATCAGTCGGAGACCAAGCTTCTTATGAAAAAGCCATCGCGCAATACCAGAAGATTTTGGAGAAAAGCCCCGATGATCCTGATGCATTCCTCCGTATTGGTCAGGCGCTGTTTACGCTAGGTTCGCTGAACAACAATGACAAAGCAAAGTATCAGGAAGCCTCCAACTACCTCCAGCGTTATGTCGATAAAGGCCCGGACGGTCAGTTGAAAACAGAGGCGAAAGAGCTAATCGCAGCGATGAAGCAGCAAGCGAACGTCACGCCCGAGAAGGATAACAAGCCTCCGCAAAGGAAGCGCCCCTAAAAATCGCTAAGTTCTTGGAAGTGTTTCGAGGCGGGCTGCGGCCCGCCTTTTTGTCTCAGAAGCCCGACCGTGAGGGAGGGCCGCGCAACAATCGCGCGTCGATCATTCTTTGATGCTGGTTCCGTAGCTTGCCCTCCCTAACGGTCGGGCTTCTAACTCAATGAAAATCATGCGAGCCGGGACTCTCGATTTTCATTTCCAACGGTTGAATGCGCCGCGCCTTCACCGACACGACATTGTCTTGATGCTGCAACACACCTTCGATTAGCAGAAAAGGAAAATTCACCAGCGCGAGGCGGTTCATTTCAAAAAGTTGTGGCGTGACAATAACGTTAGCAATCCCGGTTTCATCTTCCATACTCAGAAATACAAAACCCTTCGCCGTTCCCGGACGCTGCCGCACGATCACCCAACCCGCCACTTTCACCCACACACCATTCCGCTTCTTCTTCAACTCATTCGATGGAGTCACGTTCATCGTGTCGAGCCACGCGCGCTGATGGGCCATCGGATGGCGGCCAATTGTAATTCCGGTACCGCGCAGGTCCGCATTCAAGCGCTCATTCAAACTCATCCGCTGCAGCGGCGAACCGCTGGTTTCGTCCAGCTTTTCATACAATGGCCCAGCCTCACGTGCGACGCGTTCGACTTGCCATAACACGTCGCGACGATTCGTCAGGCGGGCAAACGGAGCGCGGGCATCCTTGCCCGCATGAGCGCGATGCGCGAACCGTTGATTATTTCCAGGATTATTTGAGCGTGCTTCGCACGCTTGCGGACAGGATGTCCGCGCTCCAATGAAGTTCAGCGCCCCCACCGCCGCCAACTTTCGCAACTCATCTTTTCTTAATTCCGGCACGCGTCGATGCAAATCATCCAAACTCGAAAATGGTTTTTCTGATCGCGCATGCACAAGCGCGCGCCCTGCTTCTTCGCGCAAACCTTTGATGCAGAGCAAGCCGAGACGAAGGCAGTGGTCAGTGGTCAGTGGCCGGTGGTCAGTTGTTTTAACGAAAATCTCCCCATCTCCATTTTCCCGCGTCTCCCCGTCATTCTGCCCTCTGACCTCTGACCTCTGACCTCTGCTTTGCCGACCACTGACCACCGACCACTGACCACTGACTTCAATCGTGCATTCCCAATTCGATCGCGTCACATCAACCGGCAAAACCTTCAATCCATGTCGCTGTGCGTCCTTAATGATCGTGAACGGCTGATAAAAACCCATCGGCTGATTGTTGAGCGTCGCCGCGGTGAACGCCGCCAGGTAATGACATTTCAAATACGCGCTGGCATAAGCAATCAAAGCAAAGCTGGCCGCGTGCGATTCCGGAAAACCATAAAGCGCAAACGACGCAATTTGCTCGACGATTTCCTCTTGCGTCTTTTCGTTAATTCCTTTTCTCGTCATGCCTCGGCGCAACTTTTTTTCGATCTCTTTCATGCGCTGTTCGGATCGTTTGAAACCCATCGCGCGCCGCAACTCTTCCGCTTCGCCACCGCTGAAATCAGCGCACGTCATCGCCATCTTCAAAAGCTGCTCCTGAAACAAAGGCACCCCCAGCGTGCGCTTCAAAACCGGTTCGAGATCGGGATGCGCGTATTTCACCGGCGCGCGCCCTAGCCTTCGCTCCAAATAAGGATTGACCATATTGCCGACGATTGGACCAGGCCGAATGATCGCAACTTGCACCACGATGTCGTAGAACTTCTGCGGCCGCAGCCGCGGGAGACATGACATCTGCGCGCGGCTTTCGATCTGAAACATGCCGATCGTGTCTGCTTGTTGCAGCGCGGAATAAACCGCCGGGTCGTCCTGCGGCAAATGCGCTAGATCGACTTCTTCCCTGTAGTCGTCACGAATGATCTGAATCGTTTCTTCCAGCACCGCCATCATCCCAAGCCCAAGCAGATCGACTTTGATAATCCCCAGGTCCGCGCAATCTTCCTTGTCCCATTGGACCACCACGCGTCCCGGCATCGCCGCCGGCTCGAGCGGCACCACCGAATCAAGCTGCCCCTGGCAAATCACCATGCCGCCCGAATGCTGGCCCAGATGCCGCGGCAAATCCTGCACGGCCTGATAAAGCTGGAAGAATTTTTTAATCCGACGATCGCGCAAATCCAAACCTGCATCCTGAAACTGGCGCACCGTCGTGTCTTTCGGATCTTTCCATTCCCATGTATGCACCAGCCCCGACAAACGCCCGAGCGTTTCATCATCGAAACCGAGCACCTTCCCAACTTCGCGCGCCGCCGATCGACCGCGATAAGTAATCACGTTCGCCGTCATCGCCGCGCCGAGCTTTCCGTAACGCTCGTAAACATACTGAATCGCGCGCTCGCGCTGATCGCCGCTGGGCAGATCGAGATCGATGTCCGGCCATTCGCCGCGCTCTTCGGAAAGAAATCGTTCGAACAAAAGCTCCATGCCAACGGGATCGACCGCCGTGATTCCCAAGCTGTAACAAACGGCACTGTTTGCCGCCGAGCCGCGGCCTTGTATCAGTATTTGATTGCGTTTGCAGAACTCTACGATGTCCCAAACGATTAAGAAATAACCTTCGAGCTTCAATTTCTCGATCAATTTCAATTCGTGCTCGATCTGTTTTTGCGCGCGTTTGAATTCGCCGTTGCGTCCGTAACGCAACCGCGCGCCTTCGAAGGTGCGCTGCCGCAGAAACGAAGTCATCGTCTCGCCCGGCGGCACCGGATATTTTGGGAATTCATAACCTAAATCTTTGAGAGTGAATTCGAGCCGCGATGAAAGTTCAATCGTATTCGCAATCGCTTCCGGTAAATCCGCGAACAATTGATTCATCTCCCGCGGCGATTTCACAAACCGTTCTGAATTGATCGACAACAAACGCCCGGCTGTTTCCAGTCGCACATGATTACGAATGCAAGTGAACACGTCGGCGACTTGCCTCTGCGCGCGGGTCGCATAACAAACGCCGTTGGTCGCCAACAAAGGCAATTTCAAACGGCGCGCAATCTCGATGACGGCTTGATTGCGCGCTTCTTCCTCGCGATTGAAATGGCGCTGCAATTCCGCATAGACATTCTCCCTCCCAAAAATATCTATTAACTTTTCGGTGATCCTCTGCGTTCCCTCTGTGTCTCTGTGGTGAATTGCGTTCGCCAATGGTCCTTCGCCATCGCCCGTCAAACAAACTAACCCTTCCGCATATTCCGCCAGTTCATCGAGTGTCACAGCACATTCCCCCGGCTGTGCATGCTTCGGCACACGCAACTTCATCAAAGTGATCAGCCGGCAGAGGTTTTGATAACCGGTGCGATTGCGAATAAGCAGCGGGAGCTTGAAGAACCGCGCCACTGAGCCGCAAAGCGGCGACAGAGAGTAGCCCCGGGCGTCAGCCCGGGGATCACGTTCCCCCAATTTATCGCGAGCCCCGGCAGGGGCGGCAGAATGTTTTAGGAACGAAACCCGATGATCCAAACCTCTATCGCCCGCTTCGCGGGCTCGGATCTTTTTTTCTGTCTGATCCCCAGGCTTACGCCTGGGGCTATTATCTTCCGCACCTGCGGCGCTCAAAGCTCGTTTCTGTTCACGCGACGAATCTACATGGACCGTAATCTCCGCACCGATATGCGCCTGTTTCCCAATCTTCTGCGCCGCCAGATGAAATCGCGCCGCACCATAGACTCCATCATTATCAAGCAACGCCATCGCCGGCATCTCTAATTCAGAGCACACCGCGATTAACTCTTCCGGCGTCGCCGCTCCACGCAAAAAACTGAACGCCGAACGCGCATGCAGTTCGACATACTGCTCACTGCTCACAACTCGCTGCTCACTTTCTAGTCATAAACCCCCGCGATAAACCATTCATCACTGATCAAATCCCGATAAATACGACACAACGTTGGGTCTGTTTGGTGATCCGGTTCAATCACGGCCACGTCCCATTCATCTCGCGCCCAAACATCTGGACGCCACCAATCGCCCGACGCGCGCCATGGACCAGCCGCGTGCATGATTTTCCCTGACAGTTTCCGAAA
>CBFHBI010000260.1:0-5062 GCA_965653755.1 uncultured Blastocatellia bacterium | reverse complement strand
CAACTGCACCGCGATGACTTTGGGCCAATCGGCTATGACAAGCGCTGCAAGAAGTGCGGCCAGATCGTCATCAACGATCAAATCTCCATGGGTTATCAATACGAACCCGATCGTTATGCCATCGTCGAACCTGACGAGATCGCCAAGATCAAAATCAAGACCACGCGGGCCATCGACATCATTGGTTTTGTGGACACTGCCGAGATTCCGACCACCTTCTTCGATGCTCCGTACTACCTCGGACCGGATGGCGCCGTCGCTGAGAAACCATACGCGCTATTGCGTCAGGTTTTGAAAGACACCGGCAAGGTGGGCCTCGCGAAAGTCGTCCTGCGAGATCGCGAAGATCTCGTCGCAGTCTTCCCGCTGGAAAACGGGATCGTGTTGCAAAAGCTCCGTTACCCCGCCGAGATTCGCAAAGTTGAAGAAGTTCCCGACGTTGACAAGGACGTCAAGCTTGATAAGAAGGAATTAACTCTCGCCACCAGCCTGGTTGAACAAATGATCACTTCGTTCGCCGACATCGACACCGTCGATCATTATCACGAGGCACTGCGCAAACTGATCGATTCGAAGATCAAAGGCAAGAAGATCGCCGAATTCGAAAAGGTGGAAGACATCCCACGCCTCGACATCATGACCGCCTTGAAGAAGAGCCTCCAGGCCTCTTCACGCAAACCGATGGTCAAAGCCGAGCCTGCTGCCAAGAAGAAATCCGCGCTTACGCTGGTTAAAGCAAAACCAGCGACAGCGAAGAAGCGGAAGGTGGGATAAAACTTTCCGTCGTTTCAACGATTAATCAGAAGCTTTCACAAGACTAACTCGATCGGCAACGCGAATTGGACCGGTTCGCACCACCGTCCCATAGACGCCCGCGTAGTTCTGGTTGAGTTGCACGACGGTCTTCATCACACGCGCATCTTTCGCTGCCGTATCCGGATCGAGATTAACCATCACGCAGCGCAGATCACGCATGGTGATGCTCACGGCGGGAGCTGCGTCGCTGTTGCCAAATACCAAGGTCCCACCCACCCATTCGTCTTCCAGGAACGGTTCGTCACAATCGGTTTCTAAAATAATGTTGGCCCGGAAACGGCGGCGATCGAGATCGCCTCCGATTTCTGCCGCGCGCCCGATGCCGGCGATCGTCGTCAAACTAATCACCGAGATCGCCGCCTCATCGAAGGTCCCGTGCTTGAGCTGCATCAACTCGACCGGCTTCCCAAAGCGTTCGGTGATTTCGGCGTTCAATTCCTGGCTGCCGATTTGCAAAAGCGATCCGCCTGGCGTGCACACATGAGTCGGCAGCGATTCCGTGCTGCTTTCATCAAACTCCGGTTGGTAGAGCAGGAGTTCCGGTAGTTTGCTTGCGGTGAGCCAAGGAAAATCGTTGTCCTCGCCGACGCGGCGAAACGCAAACCGCCGGTCGCCATCCAGTCCATGCCAACCCAGCATTGCCGATTCAGTCGGGACTCCGGCCATCGACTTGATTGGATAGCGGATGATTTCGCGAATGTAGCCGACGTGCATCGTTGTGCGGATTGTAACGCGCCGACCAGAGGTTGCAAGGATCAGCGGCACGCCACGACTCAATCAATCATATTGGACGAACAGCTTTTTGAAACGCCTTGACTCCGTGCGTGTTCAAGACTTCGCCTCGGGTAATCCAGGCGCGACGGGCAATGCCGACGCCATATTTCACGTTGTGGAGCGCGCCGGTCGAGTGCGCATCAACCGAGATGACGAATTTGATTTTTCTTTTGCGCGCCAGACGGAGCCACTGCGGGGCCATATCCAAACGATATGGATCGCCGTTGATTTCAATCGCCGCGCGCGATTCGGCGATCACGTCGAGAATCTTTTCTACGTCACAATCGAACGGTGGACGCTTTTCAATTAAGCGACCGAGGGCGTGACCCCAGATTTTGAAGACCGGTTCGCGCATCGCTTTCACGATTCGCTGTGTCATTTTTCCGGAATCCATTTTGTAGCGCGCGTGAATGCTGGCGACGATCACGTCGAACTGTTCGAGAATCCAATCGGGATAATCGAGCGCGCCGTCAGCCGTGATGTCTGATTCGGTGCCTTTCAAAATTTTGATCTTGGTCTTCGTTTGCACTTCGTCGATCTCTTCCCACTGGCGCTGCAGCCGATCGATTTTCAAACCGCCGGCGTAGAAAGCCGTGGGTGAATGATCGGTGATGGTGATGTACTTCATCCCCAGGGCTTCCGCGGCCGCGACCATCTGCTCGACTGTGTGCTTGCCGTCCGAGTATGTCGTGTGGCAATGGACCATGCCGCGAATGTCTGCGGTGGTGATCAGATCTTCTGGGAGTTTCTTTCGCTGCGCAGCTTCGATCTCGCCAAGGTCTTCGCGCAATTCGGGCGGGACGTATTGCATGCCGAGCTGGCGATAAATTTCGGCTTCGTGCGCCAGACGCGGAATTACTTTACGGAGCGCGGGCGTCCCCGCCCGCAAAGCGTGCGAAGCACGCTCAATGGTTCGCGCTTCGCGCTCATGCGGGCAAGGATGCCCGCGCTCCGTTTGCAGCTTCTTCTGCGCCACAACTTCGAGTTTGCGCAGATGCGCTTCCGATCCGGTCGCGTTCAAAAGCGTGACGGCAAACTCTTCGGGTTTGACGGCGAGGAACGTTACTTGGAATCCTTCGCTCAACTGTACGACCGCGTGTCCGCGCGACTCTTCCTGAGTACTGAGGATCATCGGAAAGCGAAGAAAATGATCGACGAGCGCCTTGGGACTCTTCGCGCTGGCAACGATGACAAGTTCGGCGACGGTTTCCTGCCAGCGGCGCAACTCGCCGGCGATTTCGACATCGATTAACGCACGCGAGGTCTTGAGGTATTCAATGATGTTTTCGGCGGCGCGCAACGCGTGATGAATGTGGATGCGTTGCTGGGTGCGATCTTTTCTGCCGTTGATCGCTTCGAGAATTCGCGCCTCGGTTTTGGCGGTGAATCCTTTGATCTCGCGCAACTTCCCCGCTTCGGCCGCTGCTCTTAATTCCTCAATCGTCGTGATGCCGAGCGCGTCATGCAATTGCTCGACTTTCTTCACCGTCAATCCGCGCACGCGCGACAGTTCGGCGACGCCCGGCGGCATCTGCGCGCGCAATTCGTTTAGCATCGACGACTCGCCGGACGTGTAGAGCTGTTCGATCTGTTTCGCGAGCGCGTAGCCGATGCCCTTCACGAAGGTCAGACGGTTTTCCTTGATCAATTTGCCGAGGTCTTCGCTGATTTCCGCGATTGAACGCGCGCCCTGCTTGTACGCGCGCGCTTTGAAGTAATCGCCGCCTTTCAATTCCAAGAGTATTCCGAACTCCAGAAGCGCGGCGGCGATGGCGTACTTATCTTTGATTGGCTTTGGCATCGCTGGCAATTCAGTCTATGGCATACCGAGTGCCTTTTCACAATCGCAACGCGCGAGCGCGATTTCAAAATAAGAAATCAACCTCGTCGTGAGGATTCTGTAAGAATGGCGAACGAACTGCGCACCGAAGTCGAACAGGTAAAGAAACAAGAAGACGTCCAGCGTGCGCTGAAACAAGCCAGTCCCGTCGAACCTGGCGAGACGCCGAAAGCCAAGACCAAGGATAAGGTTTGGTTGGGAACGCACGGCATCGTGCTGGTGATCCTGATCGCGTTTTATTACGTGCTCCAATTCAAAGTCTTCGGTTTCGCCGCGCGATTCATTCCATTTATTCAGAAGCTGGACCGGACCGCAATGGTTGTTGTCCTGCTGCTCGCGTTAGCGAAACTCGTCGATGTCTATCTAATTGGCCGCATCGACCGACCCGTCGAGCGCTACAACCTGCGGCGCGTCGCAAAACTGCTGCTTGGCTTGTTGCTCGTCGCGACGATCATCTTTCTGCAGAACTGGTACACGACCCTGATTTCGATCGGCGTGTTGTCGCTGATTCTTGGCCTCGCCGTGCAAACGCCGATGACCAGTTTCCTCGGCTGGATTTATCTACTGGCGCGCGCACCTTATCGCGTCGGCGATCGCATAAAGATTGGCGACGCCACCGGCGACGTCATCGACGTTAGTTATCTCGACACGACATTGTGGGAATTCGGCGGCGATTATCTCTCGACCGATCATCCTTCCGGCCGCATCATCAAGTTTCCAAATTCCAAAGTCCTGAGTTCGACCGTTTACAACTACACATGGCCTTTGTTCCCTTATGTCTGGAACGAGATCAAATTCAGCGTGGCGTATCAGAGCGATCTTGAATTCATCGCCGAGACGATGCAGCGGATCGCGGCCGCAGAAGTCGGTGAGTCGATGATGAAGCAGGTGCGTGTCTATCGCGAGTTGCTGGCACAAACGCCCGTCGATTCGGTGGAAGTGCGCGAATATCCTTCGGTGCTTTTTCGCGTGAACGCGAACACGTGGCTGGATGCGATCGTTCGGTACCTGGTGCACCCGAAAGAAGCCGGCCGCGTGAAGACACGTTTGATCAAAAAGCTGCTGGCCGAATTTAACAAAGAACCCGACCGCGTCATGTTCCCGAAAGGCGACGCGCGTTAACTATCCCGAGGAGGACCCTGAATTAATGAATGAAATGTTTCGACAATTTGCTCAAAGAAGCGCGCAGCTAGTCGGCTCGTCGTGGGCCTTCATCTTGTCTGTCGTCATCATCCTGGCGTGGGCCGTGACTGGTCCAATGTTCCATTACTCCGACACCTGGCAACTCGTGATCAATACCGGGACGACAATCATCACGTTCCTGATGGTGTTCTTGATTCAAAACACGCAGAACCGCGATGCCAAGGCGATTCATTTGAAACTGGATGAGTTGATCAAGGGCGTCAAAGGCGCGCGGACGGGACTCGTCAACCTGGAATCACTCTCCGACGAGGAACTGGAACGGCGGCAGCAGGAGTTCAAGCGTTTGCATAAATCGACAGTCCGGGTGGCCCCGAAAACGAAGGAACAAGAAGCGAAACTGGAGCAAGTTTCAGAATCGCTGCACGAAGCTGCGGACGAGTTACAAGAAGCGAAAGCGAAAACATGATGATCGCAATCTCGCCGCGCATT
>CBFHBI010000259.1:0-5069 GCA_965653755.1 uncultured Blastocatellia bacterium | reverse complement strand
CGCGCAACTTGCGAGCAGAGTAGCAAAAGCCCTACGAAAAACATGGTTGACTTTCTGACTGGACGTCGGCCAGCAAAAAACCCCTTCATCGCACGCAACCAAGCCGTAATACAACCCGGTCTTTCCTGCACAGGCGATGGGGACATCACAATCTCATGCTCCGCATTTAGGATCTTCGGCGGATTCAACTCTCTTTCGAGCCTCTGCAGAAAATTGAAGAAATCAACTGTGATTTCCTGAGGCAGAACCTCGATATGATCTCTGATAACTTTCAATGACTGGGAAACTATGGTGAGAGCCTCCACGGGTTGGTCCGCGGCCAATTTCCGGTATCGCAGGCGGCCTTCCTCTTTGGTCCAGTGAACCGCCATGCGATGAATCTCCGGAACGAGTGAATCTCCTTGCAGAATCCGTGAAGCTCTAACCAAAGCATCCAAAACCTCAGGCGCCTCAGAATAGTTCCGCAGCGATTTCGTGAACTCGACAAATTCATCATCCCTCAACTTGTCGAATGAATTGTGAATCTCCTCGATTACTCCGGCAGCCCGGGCCTTGGTGAGAAGATCTTCAGTATCGCTAATGTATTCACGAATCTGAGCGGCATAGTCCGGATTTTCTCCGGCGCTAAATGCCACAGCCTGTTTAGACAATTCGTCGATTTCGGCGTCGACCTTAGGATCACCGGTGTCCTTAGCGATGCCGGTAAAGCGGTCGATAATTTGATTGAAGATCGTCTGCGCTTTCTCTTCGCGCGCGATGCGCAGCTCATCTACTAAATGCTCCGGCCGCTTTAATGCTTTCAGTTCGGCCAGCACTTCTCTTAGCGCGTCAAAGTTTTTCGCCCGCAACGACCGCTCACTGTCCAATTGACTGAATCGCTGCAACACAGTGTCCTGTTTGTCTTTTAGACGATCGATAAGTTCGGTCTTGAGAGCAACAAACCGGGCGTCTTTGAGACACTCCAGCTTGTCGAGTTCGTTGTGATCCAAATCTGAATGCCCGACGGCGGCAACAACCGAGTCAAACAGCCGGTCTCTGGTCTGCGTGCGCCCTGGCAACAAAAGAGCATGAAGATATTCGCAGGCTGCTTGTTGGTAAAGACCCTGCTGGACATAAGCGATGGCGGCGTTCACGAATTGCTCCTCAGTTTCTTTGACAAACTGCCTCACGACGTCCTCGTCAGCGCCGCTCTCAATCAACTCTTGAACCCTTTCGATCTTTGCAAGCACGTCAGACATTTCTCAAAAGATCGGCCAAACTACTCGAAACGTGTTTCTTTAAGTCATCATCCAGTTGCTCTTCCAACAGCTCTTTGTACTTCAATTTAGCTTCGTCAAATTTCTGCTCATTTACTAATTCCTCTGCTACGCTCAGAAGGTGCGCGTGCTTTTGATTTCGTATGGTGTCAATAAGTCGCTTGTCTGATTCATGTTTAAGCCGGTCTGTTGGTGGAAACTGGACCCTGTCGATCGCTTTCTCATATTCTGCGCGCTCCGCTAGTGACAGGACTTCACGGTTTTGTTTTTTTCTCCACGCATCAGTGATGTGTTCGATTTGGATCGTTGACTCAACAGCATATTCGCGAGCAAAGTCACCAGCCATCAAAAAGAAATTAATGCTCTCTGCGTAGTGTGCTTCACCGGCCAGTCTGGTCGCTTCCGCATATGCCCTATACGCCGCCTCGCGATCTTCGTTATCTGTCATACTCCCAAATGAACCTCTGATATCCACTGCCGTGACCAGAAAAGAAAACTTACTTTCAAAGAAGCCTGATAACTTGTTTTCGATCCCGTACGCGTACTTCGCAATTGCTTTGTAAGCGCCTACTATCTGCCCATCGTCAAGTGGTTGGGGATCCTTCGTCGGATCTTGTCGCAAGCTTTCGAGGCAGGGCAGCCATTGAATCACATCATTCAGAACTTCTAAGTACGCCGGTTGAAAGATGAATCTCTGCCGATACAGGTGCTCAATCGCGATTGCGAAATTGTAGAAGGGTGCCTTTACTATATCTTTCGGAAAAGCGTTGGCGCGGAACATCGCATGTCGGAACAGGGCCAACGCCTCGCGGCATTTATTCATTTTCGTTCGAATGACGCCGAGATTATTCGAAACGAGAATGGCCTCGAAGTCTCCGCCCAGGCACTCCTGATAGTATTTGGCCTTTTCCTCGTCGTCGGCGCTCAGTGATTTCTCTAGCGCCAAAGCTCGAAGTAAACAAATCTCTGAGTCAACCCCTCCACCATTTCCTCTCGAGTCCTGCTGAACAACAAAATCGAGTTCAGTTAGGATCTGAAGAGTATGTTTCGTGGGCCACTCTGCTTTTATTCGATTAATGAGTTCGGCAGTCTGACGAACGGGTGCGTCCCGGTCGAGCTGAGCTATGTTCTCGCGATCCCTTATCAAGCTAAAGCCGCGAGATCGTAGACAACGACGCCAAAAAAGCTCAGTAATCGAAACCCGATCTGTTCCATCCGTGGCGTTAAGTCGAGCTAGCATCCGAGGGCCTTATGAAGGATTCTTCCTGTGTATATGCCTCAAACGTGGTTGGCAGGGCCGCTCGTCCCAGCGACCCAACCGATCCGCAATGTGCATGGCTTAGTGATAGAGACGACAGAGTTCGCTTTTCAGCGGAGTTTGCAGTAGGCGGCACGAACCAAGGCGGCTGGCCGTGTATGAATCATGCGCCGAAGAGAACCCGAGCTCTCCGTCGGAACTGCGCAAAGAAGTTGCGGATTTGCCCACGAGCGCGGACGAAGTTCGTTTTCTACGTGCCATTTCATGGGACCTCCAGGTTGAGAAGTTTGCTGAGACCGGAGCGCCTGCTATGCGTTCATAAAGACCTTGCTAAAAGAGCGTATTGCTTTAGGGCGCGCAGTATATAGATTTACCGCACAAAATCAAGCTGTTTTTGTTAACACCCACTGAACCAGAGCGTAAAACACTGATGTGAGAGAACTTGCGGAAGACGGTGTCGCGCGGGCATCCGGTGAGATAGAGACGATCTCATCGGATAAATCGAGCCCGCGCGCGGGAATTGACGATACGGTGATCCCGGAGCGGCGCGCTTCGCGCTTACCGTCTGGCTAAATATCTCTTGTCCCTACAGGACTGCTTTAAGACGCGCTGCGCGCGTGAACAGTTTAGTTTGCGCCCTCCCTGACGGTCGGGCTACTGTCCCGTATCACTTCGCGCTCGGATGGCTTTGGTCGTTTGCACAGCTTGGTTAGTGACCTCGGTGGTGGGATCCATTCGGGTTGCGTCGTCGATTACCGTTAAATCGTCCTTAATGCCGATGTAGGCGAGGGCGCGCAGGGCGTCGATGATGGTCAGCCGATAGGGTAGCAGGAGAGCGATGAGCTGATCCTTTGCGATCTGATCGCCTTCTTTGACTGGTGGCGGGCCAAGGACTTTGCCGTCCACGGGTGAGCGAAATTCATAAAGCTGCTTGGAAGAGTTCTGAATGCGGGCGAGCATGGCGCCGGCTCGAATCGTGGAGTTAACCGGTAAGAGGCCGACGATGGTTCCGGCTACCGGGGAGTTCGCCTTGAAGGGCTGCAGCATGGCGCGCAGCTCGTCGTGGCCGGACGCATCTCCGAAACGGACGAGTTGCAGTGCGGCGTTGCGACGGACCAGTGGCTCATCGTCCTTTAGTAATTGCAGTAAAGTGTTGTGGAACTCTTCTGATTTATTGTCCTGGCCCATCACCCAGGCGGTGGTCTTGCGAACTTCAGCGACCGGACTCTTTGAGGCGGCCACAATTTGTGGATAGAACTGTTTTGCGCTTGGGTCGCCTTTCTCGATTCTGGCTTCAACTTGAAGCAATGCGTGTTGGGTGTGGCGGGGGTTGTTTTGCTCGGCGAGGTAATTCGTCAACTCTTGATCTGACAGCCCGCGGCCGAACCAAGTCAGATACCAGGTCAGGAACGGCACAATGATGAACAGTCCGGCCACGATGATTAGCCAGAGATTAGACGGGCGGCGTTGGCGGGAGACTACGATCACGGAATCTGAGTGTTGGCCGTTGGAGTTGGGGAGATCATTTTCCATTTTGTAATTTGAGATTTGTCATGTGGAACACTTTAAGCGGTTACTCGACTAAAATCCTGGACGGTTTCGCGCGGGCATCGAGCCCGCGCGCCGAAACCAATATATATGGTGATCCAGGCGCGGCGCGACCTCTCGGTCGCTTGCACCTGGCTATTCTCTCTTGTCCCTCCGGGATTGCTTCAAGGACGCGCTGCGCGCGCCCGATATTGTTGCGAGTTACCGAATCAAGTATCGCGGCGCGTGCTTACAGTATTCGTCATAGCTCGCGCCGTATTGCTGCCTCAGGAATTTCTCCTCGCGGCGAATCTGGCAATGCGTCGCGAAAATGGCGAGCACGGCAAAGATAAGAAAGATCAATGTGCCATTGATCAAGAATATGCCGAGGAAGATCAGATCGAATGCCAGATAGATCGGGTTCCGTGTCACCGCAAAGACGCCACCTGTCACTAAGTCTCCGGCGTGTTCCTCGTCGATACCGATGCGCCACGAATCGCCGAACGAAATCAACGCCAGCGCATCGACGATCAATCCGATGGTCACGAGTCCGACACCCAAAAGCTTTACCGCAAGCGAATCAAATAGAAGCAACTGAAGCGGTGCGGGGACGAACTCAAACCGGACATGAAACGCCCGCAAGAGTATCTCCGCGGCCCAAGCGATCACTCCTGCAATCGCGGCAAGCTCAAACACGAACGAGACCGTCCGACGACGGCCGACAACGACCGGCGCAGTGTGTCTCGCGAATTGCAGATACAAAACCTTCGTGAAGATGAACGTCTGTGCCAGGACGAGCGCTGCGTTCTCGAAATAGTCGAAGAAGTTCATACGCGCGGATGACTTGGAAATCCGCTACGGCGATGGATACAGATGATAAAGCATCAGGTACACGATCACGCCGGTGACTGAAACATACATCCACATCGGCAAAGTCCAGCGCGCAATCGCTCGATGACGCAGGAAATCGCCGCGTAAGGCACGTCGCAGGGTGATGATTATAAACGGAACGATGACTGCCGCTAGTA
>CBFHBI010000258.1:0-5072 GCA_965653755.1 uncultured Blastocatellia bacterium | reverse complement strand
ATACACCGAAACAACGGTTCGTTTACTTTTCATCCGACTTTAAGACTTAAATTCGCTTCGCTGGTGATAAGGAGCAATCGCAGTACCACGATGGTGGTTGATGAGGTCAGTACCATTTGCGTAAGCAATGGGATCAGGAGTACGTGCCTCGACTACATCGCTGTGGAAAATTTCTGGCTTAAATCTCCATCAAATCCTTGCCCACAACAATCTTGCCTTTGAAATATTTGCGCACGCCATCAGACCATTGCTCGTCGGTGATCGAAGAATCGTCGCCGGGCACGAGGTGCGTCAGCACGAGGGTCGTCACACCGGCCTGCGCGGCAATGCGGCCGACATCTTCGGTTGAGGTATGCGAGGCAAGCAGATGCTCGCGCAGTCGTTTTAAATCAGGATTTTGGTGCGCCAGTTTCTCAACCGCCGGCAGATACATCGCTTCATGAATCAAAACATCAGCGCCCTTTGCGAAGGCTGCGAGATCCGGATCGTAAGCTGTGTCTCCTGAGATTACGATTGAGCGATCTTTCGCGTCGAAGCGATACGCATAGGATTGCGAAATCGGCGGATGACGGACTCGCAACGACGTGATCTTAACATCATCGTTCTGCATGACCGGGCCGGCGCGATCGAATTCGTGGACGGTGAGAAGCTTCCGCGGATTCGGTGCGCCTTCGTCAGCGATGCGCGTGTCCACATCGAATTTCATGTACTTGAAAAAATCGTCCGTCATTTGCTTCAGGCCCACCGGTCCATAAGCATCGACGCGCGGCGATTTCTTCGACTGCCACGCGTTGTAGAACAACGCGCCGTATTCGAGATCGTGATCGGAATGCTGATGTGTGATGAAGATATAACGAAGGCGATCAAGCGTCACCCCTGCTTTGATCATCTGTCCCGAAACTCCGTAGCCACAGTCGACCACGTAAGGCACATCGTTAATCAGCAGCAAGGTGGATGAATTGCTGCGACCTGTTTGCGTTGCGAGCGTCGGGCCGCCTTTCGTGCCCAGTAAGATGATGCGTGTCTTATTCAGCGTTTGAGGACGGCTAGATGCCGGAAACAGTTGGAGCGCCGCCGCGAGACTTGAAGCGCCGACGAGAAATTCTCTACGGTCCATCGCGGATTAACTCTCTTGCGGCTGACCAATCATGTAACAGAGACCGTCCGGCGCAATCACAAAAAAAGCCTTGAGCATCGAACCGCCTTGCAGTTGGACTTTCGGTTCAGAGACATGCGCACCGTTCGTTTTAATCTCTTCGTAAGCGGCGTCAACGTCATCTACTTCGAAATAACAACCTTCCTGACTCGGGTCGCCACCATTTTCGGCCAGGCCGATTTGAATGTCGTCACGCGCGAGAACGGCGCGTTTGTGTGGTTCGTTGCTTTTCGAGACGACGCGAAAGTCGAAAGTCTGTTCGTAGAAGGGAATCGCGTCGTCAACGTTCGCAACCGGCAGGTTGAGTGCGTCTTCTTTGTAAGGCGCCGCTCGTTTGAAGATGGCTCTACTCATTTCTTTTTGGGCTCCCATCGCCACGACGGATCGACTCGCTTGCGCCATTCGTATGCGCAGCTTGGCCCACCGTCTTTCGCCATGCCAGGAATCTTAGCTGCGAGAATTTTGCCCGATTCAATTGCGTCCCAACCGATCAAGTACAACGGAACTTTTAAACGGCGGCTCCACGTTGTGTTTGTTTGTCCCGCATAAGTTCCAATGTTGATGTAGAAGAAGCGCTCGCCGGCCGCGCCCTGGACGTACGGTCCGGCAAAATCCGGCGCGCCGTTTTTTCCCGGCTTCACAGTTACAGTAAATTCAAATTTCAAATCACCGCCGGTTGATTGCTGCTTCTGCGCCGTGGTGAACGACCGGCCGCGACCTTTTTGCAACGCGAAATCAACTCCAGCAGTTGGTTTCTCGAGAATGAGCCGAAGGCTGATCTCTCGCGATAGAGTTTCGTCCGTTTGCATTCCTACTCACTAAAGCTGCGCGAGCCGCCGCGACATTTCGGCCACGCCTTCTTTTATGTTGCAAGCTTGGTATAAATCTCGCGCCTCGGCAAAAAGCCGCTTTGCTTCGACCGTTTCACCCTGGGTTGCTCTCAGGAGGCCGAGTGGACGAACGGCGTTGGCGAGATCGATGAGGTTAATGTTCTGTTGATTACGATAAATTGACAGGGCTTCTTGATAGCACGGCTCGGCCAAATCATGCCGCCCGGCATCCTGATGAATGTCGCCCACGTGCCGGATGGTGTGAGCCAACAGAAGTGAATCGTCCGTAGCGCGACAGAGCACGACCGCTTCCTGGTATAGCGTTAGCGCTTTTTCCAATTTGCCGGCGTCCCGCTCGATCTGTCCGAGCAGCTTCAAGGCGGCGATTAGCTCGAGCGGTCCTTCAACGGAATCACGGAAGAGTTCGACTGCTCGGGCGCTAAGCTGATGTGCGTGCGGTGGATCCTCAAAGCGGAGGAGCCGGGCCTCCCGCATCAATTCCATGCCAGTCAGCAACTCGGCGTTGTTCATTCTTCTTCCAACGCCGCGCTGACGCGAAACGTCTGGCCATCAGGATGCCGCAGATGAAACTCGCGCACATTCCAAGGTTCGTCAGTAGGCGGCATGGTTACTGTCATGCCGTGCTTGATCGCAAGTTGGTAAGCTTCATCAACCGCCGCCGGTGATTCCAGCCACCAGCTCATCCACACGCCTCCGGTTTCGTCGTCGCCGACGAATTTGGGCATTGGCCCACCGCGCGAACCTTGCGCGCCAAGACAAAGAAAGATCTCACTCTTACCGTTGGAGACGCCGCCAAACGTCGGCGGATCTCCCCAATCCCAACCCTTCTCCCAACCGAGTTTTTCAAACCACTCGAAGCTCTCGACGATATTTGAGACGTTAAGTATTGGAGTTAGGCCTTGAATCTTCATCATCATGCTTTCGTTCAAGTCGCTTTGTTACCGGCGTCTGGAGCAACCGAATTGGTCTAGTAAGACAAAAATCATTTCACGAACCCGGTAAGAGCCGCAACGAACAGAGTAACAAGAATCCAACCAAAAAGAACGTGACACGCTAAATACCATTGCCCCAAAACGTAGTCCTTCCTGGGCATCCAAGCGCTCTCAGCATGGAGATCAACTATCGGCAGGAACAAATCGAGCGAGTAAAGAAAGGCGTTGTAGTATCGCGGTCTGGCATTAGGATCCCGTGATTCCATGAGCTCTTTCCCGCGAAACACCCACGCGCCGATTAGTATGAAGATCGCGCTCCATAAAATCGCGTACCAAGGCCTTTTCCCATACTTAACTCCATAATTCAATAAAGAATCGACAATCCAGCTTGGACCGAAGGGAAGCCTGCTTCGCGCGATTTCCCGCTGCCTGAGATATATTGCGTCGGCCTCAGTCAGATTTCCTGTTCGCCGATAATACTGCTCAAGCTCGGCATAAACTCCCAGGGGATTGTTCGAATGGTTGGCTAACAAAACGACATCATTCGGTACTCCTGAAGTGATGCGCTGAAAATTCATGTCATCAATGGAAACGGTTCCCTGAACAGTTGTTTGTGGAAACCCAACTCCATCAGATTTCAGTTCACTGAACTCCGCTCCGTTGAAATGCGCGCCATCGGTCTCGAAGTTGCCATTGACTTTTGTGCCGAAAAAGCTCACTGGCGCTTCCAGGGTAGTACCGCGAAAGATAGCATGTCCCTTAATTACCATGCTTCGGAAATCCGCACTCTTTAAAAAATGAGCCTCATTGAGTTGAAGATTATCACTGACGTTTGCCCTGTAAAATCGAACTAACCCCTTGAAAGTGGCTTGCCTCAGGAAAATGTAACCGCTAACTTTAATTCCTTCGAAGTTCGCTTCAGTGTCAGCGTCGTTAAATGAGGCTCCGTCCGCTTCAAAGTTCTGCTTCACAGTTGCCTTATAAAACTGCGTTGGGCCGTTAAAGACAGTCTGATTGGCGTCGAAGTTCCCGCCGATGATCGTACTGACAAAGTCGGCCGGACCCTCAAAGGATGCCCCATTGAGAAGTAAGTTGCTCGTGAAAACAGCATCCCTGAAGACGACGCTCTCCTTGAACTTGCAATTATCAAATCGTGTTGAGAAGGGAATTTTTTCGTTGGTTAAGTCAAGCTTATCGCTCACCACGGCGTTCAAGAGTTGAATACCAGCGGCTGGAATTTTAGCTCCTGCTATATTGTTTGTTAGGAGCTGCTTCAAAAAAGAGGCGGACACGACGTGGTCGTTTTCATCGGGGAAAATCGCAAGATCGGCCACCTGTCCCGCAGTTAACGTTTTGAGAATCCATTGCTCCACCGCTGGCTTTGGATTCGGCGTGGCGCCAACGATGGAGGAATTCGCAGAGTAAACCAACAAAAAAAACGGGAGCATCTGAAGGAAACGCGTGACCTTATCCCAATAACATAAAAACAGTCTCACTTGGCCGCCTCCTTTTAATCGAATGGGGTTGCGAGATCAGCAATTAACCGCATTCAAGACTAACGAAATCTTTGAAGATAAGGTCATCCTTGCCCCCTCGGTCTGACGACAGACAACTGTCTCTTTTTCGAAACAAAAACTCCTGCTGGCGTGATCTGTCTCATTCCATTCTCCTCGACGAACTCGATCAGCACATCAGAGAATTCGGGGATGTGAAACTTCAAAGGCTTATAAGGAACCAGCATCATCGATTCTCCTTCAATAAGCGCGCATTAAATAAAGCGTTCGGAGATAAGAGTCAAGCCTGTGCTGGACGTGCCGACGGGAGTCGGCTGCGAACGTGGTCAATCCCGACTGGCAAATTCACGCACAGCCTGTGGAAAACGCCGCCCTACGGCGTCAAGTTGGCAAGCTTATCGGCCCATAAGTGAGGCACGCGCATTGCCGTGAGCAGACAAAAGTTCACGATGATGCGGAAAGACCGCCTCGGATCATGAAGCGATTCGTTCTGACTTTTGCTCTGATAGCCATTGCACAAGGCACGGTGGCGCGCGCGTCTTTAGCTTCTGCGCTTTCTTCGTCGCCCATCACGGCTGTCCAAACATTTACCATCTCCGGACAGGTGACGGATGGATAC
>CBFHBI010000257.1:0-5079 GCA_965653755.1 uncultured Blastocatellia bacterium | reverse complement strand
AGGACGCCGCCGCTCACGCCAGAGGGCTCACGATCGTCCATCGCAGCGGCACTTTGCGCCGGAATGAGCTCGCGAGCGTGCTGATCGGGGCCGACGGACTCTGGTCGACGGTGCGCCAGCACCTGTTTCCTGAGGTCCAGCCACGCTTCTCCGGCCTGATCGCCTGGCGTGGCACGCTCGATGCCACGCAGCTGCCGAAGGAGTATGCGTCGCGCCGAGTGCAGCTCTGGATGGGCCCGGAAGCGCATCTCGTGACTTATCCGATCACCGACATGATTCCATTCAGCCCCCAATAAAACGGCGGCGCCGGCAAGGTTCCATTTCCAGTTTCGCGCAACCCGCGCGGAAACGGCATTCCCATCGCCAGTCCGAGCGGCGCAATCAAAATAATCGCCACTGCGATCCGTCCCCACAGCGGCAACCACAAGAGCGCAGGCACCAGTCTCGGCAACGCCAACGCTTCAATCGCTCCGATGACTGCCACCGCTGCACACGCCATCCAAATCGGAAAGCGCACGCTCAATGCGCTCCCGATGCCACCAAACGCCAGCAAGGTGAAGAGCAAAACCGACAGGGTATATATTGGATGGCCAACTAGCAGCGTTAGATTCTGCAAAAGCGCCAATTCAACCGCGATGAATCCAAAGCCCAGAGCCGCAAAGTAAACTAACGACCCTCCATAGCGGTACGCAGGCCTCCCGCCTGGTTCATTTTCAATCTTCTTCTTTCGCGGCACGCCGAACACCGCAAACAGCGCCAGCATCCCGAGACTTGGTCCAACCAACCAATTCCGCAAATTCTCCGCAATCGATTTCGGCATTCGATAAGGCCGATCGATCGCAAAATAAAATGGACTATCATCCCAAACCGGACCGACAAATCGAGATGAAGCATCATCGTACTGCTGCAAGGTCTTTGTTCCCGCCAGCACTTCCTTAATTCCCGCGGGCGCTATTCCATTAGGCGCCACGATCGGATTTGCCTGCGTCCATTTAGTCTCGATCTCCGACACCTCATTATCGCTAAACGGCCGCTTGCGCAACATGAAAAGCATCTGCGGATAATCATTCGGATTCGCCTGCTTCTCCATCAACACGACGATCCGTTTTGCCGCTTCTGATGGCCCGAGCGTCGCGACTGAATTCGAGACCAAACGCGGAATGTCCATCTCCCAACGCAGGATCACGAGAATGCCGTCCGGCTTCAAGTGATCGTAATAAGCCCGCACCGCTTCCGTGGTGTATAGAAAATTTTCCGACAGCGATAACCCGCCCGACGCCACCGATGCCCACGAATCAACAAAGCCGAGCAGAATGATGTCAAACTTCCGATCCGTCCGGCTGATAAAGTTGCGCCCTTCACTCTGAATGGTCTCGACGTCCGGCCGGTCATAGAGATTTCCCGCGCGCGCCCCGTAGCTGCGCACAAACTTCAACATCAGCGGATTCATCTCAACCGCCGTGACCTTCTTCGACCCCGAAGCCAGCGCCGCCACCACATCCGGCCCACCACCTGGTCCAATGATCAGCGTCTCAGCATTCGGCGTCAGCCGAAACGGCAACGCGCGATAAGACCATTTCATGTCCTGCACGTTGTCGAGATTGCCATCCCACCCGCGAATTCCCGTCCACGCATCCGAATCGATATAGAGCCGCGCAAAACTATCAGGCAAACCTTCCACGCAATCGATGCGCGAATAAGCATTCCACCCCGTCTGCACAATCTTCGACCCCGGCGCCGCATCCATCTGATTACGCATCGCCTTGGTCGTTCCTGGTTTGACGCGAAACGCCCCAAACTTAATCGCCGCAAACGCGCACCCAGCAGTACTCAAAACCATGGCCATCGCGGCAACTTGAATCCCACGCGACGCTGCGGCGCTCCGGGGCGGGAGCCCGACCGTAAGGGAGGGCGCTCGCTCTGCGCCCTCTCCCCCCGGGGGAGGGTTGGGCCCGCCTGCATCATTTTTATTTTTTTGAGCCCGCGAAGCGGGCGACAGAGCTAACAACAACGCAGCCACCGCAGGAGCGACAGATCCAACCAACAACGCCGCCTCCCCACCAAACACATGCAACAGAAGCGTCACCAGAACGGCCCCTAACGCCGCGCCAACAAGATCATAGAAGTATAGCGTCCCCGCCACGGTCCGATGAATATCAAACACAATCGACAACGCCATCCCCGCAAGAAAGAACGGCGCCAGCGGCGCGAGGAAGTAAAGCGGCAATCGGCTCATCTCAAACGGATACCGCACCAACAACCAAAGACAAACCGGCACCGCCCCCGCATAAAGCAGCGTAGTCAACGCCGCCGCATTCATCGACAGCGTGGTTCGCTTTTTGTTCTTCGGCTCCCGGCTTCCGACTCCCGCCCCCTTTATTAAGTGGACCGTAAATCCCCCGAGTCCCCAACCAAGCAGCGCCACCGAGATAGCCACAAACGCTAAGTGATACCAAATGCTGGCCGAGTAAATACGTGTGAGTCCAACTTCAAGAATCAGACCCGATAAGGTCATGAGAAATACTGCGACGCGCGTGGAAATTCTTAAACCCTGACTCCTGAGCCCTGACCACTGTTTATGAGTGCGCATAGGCGAGTTAGTAAAGAGGATGAGCAAAGAAACGTCAAGCGGAGAAAAACCAAACTCGCGGCAAGCGCGTCTTTGACGCAGTCGCGTAGCGACAACTCAAAGTAGCCACGGGATTCTCTGCGGCTTTGCGTAGGACGGGCGGTTAGACCACGGGCGTATCGGTTATATGGCCATCGAAGCGGTGAGTACTCTCGGGGCAGCTGAATCAGCAGAAAACAGGATGTCCTGGAGTTTCACACCGTAAGCGATCTGAACTGCCGAGATACTGTCCGCATTTGAACTCTGCACGAGTACTGTTGCGGTACCATGGTTACGAGCGTCGAATATCCGTCTAAGATTAATCTCTGATTCCTCACTATTGCAGCTGAATATGGTTAGTTTGTCACCTGTCGATGCGGTGATCGGCCGCCAGAACGGCGTCGACAGACACATAAGTTCCTTCCGATAACCAAGCTGTCTTCTAATGTCAAAGATTTTTTCGATCTTGCAGTCAAGGACAAAATCAAAACACCGCCGGCAATACTGGTTCAAATATCGTACTGGATCTCCACCCGGATATAAAAACAATTCGTTCATGAAGCTTTTGAACTCGGGCGCTGACACAAAGCCACTGATATCAGAGTCGCGCCTTGCGTACTCAGGCGAGTGATAGAAACGGCTTGCTAGTTCGTCATCTACGAGTTCGTGAGCAAATACACTGAGTGATAATTGATCGGACAGAGCGAGACTCCGTTCCTTGAATAGACCAAGGTTAATCAAGGCAGCTTCGAGTCGGGTAAACAAGGCGCAATGAAGCTCCAGGTTCCTGGTTAGTTGTGAATGCTCGATTAGTTTGCTTTCGGCTGCTGTGGAAGCAGCGACCGACCGAAATCGTATTCGCTCGACCTGCTTTGGTTTGCGAAACGTGAGAATCTGCCACCAGTTCCTCGGTTCCTCATCGAGATAGGGTGCGGGTTCTTGCATGGTAAAGTTCAGCATTGTCCGAATCGAGGCTTCCGCAAGTCCTGGCTTAAGGCGCCAGGCTGTGTCGGCCAGAGACTCCAGTTCGAAGAGCCAGATTTCCAGATACCGATCCAAGAATGTTTGATAGAGGCTTAGATTGTGATCAACCGAATTGCAAACGGTTTCCATAAACTCAGCTAGAGTGCGGATCCGTTGTTGATATTCGACCTCGTCAATCTGTTTCAGGGATGAATTGTTGGCACTGTTAGCCGACGACGGTCTCTGTTCCGCCAGCTTGATGCTCTCCTTCAATAAGGTAGTACCTTGCTCGATCAGCGCCTCAAACGTTATGTCTGGCGCGCGATGCTTTAGCAGGGACTGTTTGACTTCTTGCGCCAGATAAACAGCGAGTTTTTTTGCGAAGTTGTCCTTATCAAAATGGATTCTATCCCAACTGAAGCTGGCGTACGCAGCGCAATGCGGAGGAGCGCCGGCGTAAGGCGCAGGATTACCTCTCAAGGCCTCAGACAACTCAGATGCAATCGCTAGGCTGACGAAGTTTGCTACAAGGTCCATTAAATCGTCTTCACGATCGACGGTTTGACCCAATTCATTTACCTCGTCGACGAAAAAGCAGCGTCCGAAGGGAAACCGACTTTTGTCTTTCATACTCGCGTCTAACTCGTGGGCCGCCGCTTGAAGAGACTCATTATCCAGTGAAAGCAATCTGCGAGCGATTAGAAAAACTGCATTTCGTCCGCCGGAAATAGTATTCAGCGCCCACTCGTCGATTAAACGCGATATGCCCAAGGCGACCCGCAGCGCATCCCCTCGCAAAGGCGCGATGACATAACTTTCCAATCGCGAAGTGTCGATCTTGGCTCTTAAGGTCAGTTCCGCAGCGGCAATCGCACGGGCACTCAGGGGAGTGGTATATGCTTGGGAGATGGGTTCGAGGTTGTCCGGGTCAGTGATAGTTACGAATTGAAAAACCTCCGGCGGAGATTCGACATTGAGCTCAGCGGCGATGAGCTGTTTGATTCGGTCGCCGATTCGATCGCCAAAAGAATCGTAGATCGCAACCAGGGCGGGCGTATAACGGGGCATTTGCGTTAGTCTCCAGGACCAAATTCAATACCGGCCTCTCGCTAGTTCACGCAGCGGCGAGGCATACAAACAAACGCATAACTACAAGACTCATAATGTTTTCGGGCTGGGTTTACTTACCAGAGGCGTGGCCGCGAGCATCTCCTTTGCCGATCCCTTGATCATTAATGAATATTTCCAGTGGATGAATGACCTGACGCTGAAGCCCAATGATCTCTTGATCCCACTGCAAGATCTCCTCGTCATCCCGCGCCTTTCCACCGGTCGCCAACGCGGTCTCCCTCCGGCCAATAAGTTTTTCAATGTAAGCAGATACGCGGTGCTTGAACTCTACGATGTTCGTGTCGCGCTTCGACTGTGACTCTGAATCGATTCGTGCAATTAAATCCATCACGTCCTTATTGCCATTTGTGCGAAGTCGCAGAAACCGGCTGAACGCT
>CBFHBI010000256.1:0-5105 GCA_965653755.1 uncultured Blastocatellia bacterium | reverse complement strand
TGTCCTCAATTCTCTCGATACCTCGCGAGTGTCGGCTTACGACGCGGTAATTCACCTGGCAGCGCATCTCAGCAAAGACCCGGCGGCAGCCGACCAATGCTTTCGCACAAATGTCGAAGGCACGATCAATCTGCTGCGCGAGATGCCGCGGAACTCGGTCTTCATTTTCGCTTCGACGAAAGATGTTTACGGCGCCCACGCGGACGATTTTGATGAAGTCCCGGAAACGTGCCGCACCGATTACGCGGATCAGTCGGCGCTTGAATGGTCGAAATTGATTGCCGAGAGGTACGTTGAATATTACGCGGCGCAACGCGGATTTCGTTCATGCATCTTTCGTCTCTCAACGGTGTATGCCCGGCCGAGCGAAGGTAACGAGAACGGTTTCGTCACGCATTACGTCGAGTCGGTGAAACGCGGCTGGCCGATTCGTCTGCCGCTCGAAGGCAAACCCGTGCGCGATATCTTGCACGTGGACGATTTTTCAAAAGCTTGCCGCGCCTTCATCGATTCATCGGTGGCGCATGGTTTATACAATCTCGGTGGCGGGCGCGAGAACGCAGTTTCGTTGAGAGAAATAATCGATCGCGTAGGCCAGATGATTCAGTGTGCGCCGCTGATTGACGAGAGTAATCCATTGCCGTCACCTGTTCCGCTGAATTACATTTCCGATTTGTCGCGGGTGAGGCAAGAATTGAATTGGCAACCCGAAATCAGCGTTGACGAAGGACTGCGTACTCTTTTGTAGATGTTGACGCGACACGCTCGTCAGATCCAGTGAACAAGCTAACCGCATATGAAGTAGGAAGAATCGTCGTGCGATCTCCGACTTGGGTCGGCGACGCAGTCATGTGTTTGCCGGCGCTGAGAGAGTTGAAGCAGCTCTTGCCGGCGGGGAACATTACCGTTATCGCGCCGCACGGAACGGCGGACATCTTCACTGAATTGGATTTCGTTGACAGAGTTCTGATCGGCGAAAAGAGCTTTTGGGCTTCGGTTCGTCAATTGCGCGCCGGCAAATTCGATCTCGCGCTGCTGTTTCAGAATTCATTCAACTCAGCGCTCGTGTCTTTTGCCGCACGTGTTCATTTTCGCATTGGTTACGATACCGATCGTCGCGGGAAGTTGCTGACGACGGCGCTGCCGGTTCCCGTCTGGAAGAACGAACGACACGAGAGCCTCTATTATCTCAACATCATCGCAGAGTTGGAGCGCCTGATCTTCCGCTCTGACAAAGTTGCAAACGCAGAGCCGCGTTTCGATTTATTCGTGTCGGAGAATCGCAAGACGCGCGCGCGACAATTTCTAATCGAAAACGGATCGCCAGCCGACAAGCCGGTCGCAATTCTCTGCCCCGGTTCAGTCAACAGCCGTGCGAAACGTTGGCCGGCTGAACGCTACGCTGAACTATGCGACCGGTTGCGCGACGCTGGCATCACGGTCGCGCTCATCGGTTCGGCGGCAGAGATTGATGTATCGAATGAAGTTTGCGCGCGGGCCGAACATCCGCCGCTGCTCTTAACGGGAAAGACCAGCGTCGCCGAAGTCGTTGCTTTGATCAGCATTGCCGATGTGATGGTTACGAACGATACCGGCCCGGCGCACATCGGTGCCGCGTTGGGAACGCCCACCCTGGTCATTTTCGGGCCGACAAATCCGCTGACGACATTTCCGATGTCGCCGCGAGCGGAAATGGTCCGCGAGCCGCCTGACTGCGCGCCGTGCATGCTCCGCGATTGCCCGATTGACCATCGCTGCATGACCGCGATATCCGTCGAGGCGGTTTTTGAAAAAGCGACGGCCATGCTTCAACGTTCGAACGCGCAAACAATTGGATGACGATCCGGCGTTTTGTGGTGTGTTGTTCGGATGCGGCCGTTAGCTCACGACCTGTGATACGATCCGGCGCACGATAGGCGATCAGTTTTCTTCCAGGAAATCGATGCGAATTCTCATCGTCAGACTCGGCAGTATCGGAGATATTGTCCACACTTTGCCGTCCCTGGCGGCAATTCGGAAAGCTCTGCCAGAGGCCGAAGTTTCCTGGGTCGTAGAACGTCGCGCCTCAGAAATTTTAAGAGACAACCCGGTTCTGGATCGCCTCATCGAAATCGACACGAAGGCCCTGAGGCGCGGGCTGATGTCTGGGGAGACGCTGCGGGCACCGCGCCAGCAGTTACGTCTGCTACGCGCCTCGGCCTTCGATCTCGCCTTAGATTTCCAGGGATTAATTAAATCAGCGATGGTGGCGCGATTGTCGGGCGCGCGCCGAGTAGTGGGCTTCGAACGAGCGGGGTTGCGCGAGCCGGCGAGCCGGTTTCTGCTCCACGAAACCGTTCCAATTCCAAAGCGCGCTAATGTAATTCGAAAAAACCTGGCCCTGGTCGAGCGAGCGCTGGGAATTCCAGTTCCCCACGAAGCTGAGGCGTTCCAGTTTCCGATCGCAATCGATGAAACGCACGAACGCGAAGCAGCCGAAGCTGCCGGCGGCGATCAGCCTTATGCGATTCTGAATCCGGGCGGCGGATGGCCGACGAAACTTGGGAGCGCAGAGAAATTCGGGATACTCGCAGATGAACTTTGGAACCGTTTAGGACTGTTCTCGCTCATAACGTCTGGTCCGGGAGAAGACGAGCTAACAGAACGCGCGCTCTCGACGTCCAAATCTGGAAGAGCCCGGGCCGTTTCAGTTTCACTGAAGGCGCTTTGTGCTTTGGCAAAACACGCGGAGGTTTATGTCGGCGGCGAAACCGGACCGACGCATCTCGCGGTGGCCATGCGGACACCGGTGGTCGGCTTGCTTGGTCCAACTGAATGGTGGCGCAACGGCAGTCCTTACGCCGACGATATTTGTGTCGAGAGAACCGACATTGACTGTCGTGAGAACTGTCATCGGCGATCGTGCGGGAAGTGGATTTGCATGGACATTGAAGTCGAGCGCGTACTGCACGCGGTTTCGGATCGTCTCGAGCGAGCGAGGAAACATTCCGAAGGTGGTTTAGCACGGGCACTCGTGCATGCATAAGATTCGCCTTAACCCACAGGCGTTCAACTGAGCATTCGCACCCACAAGTGCGTGCTCTAAACGCGGCAAATCTGGAAACTCAAATCGCAAACCCTGATTTCAAGAGTCGTGGTACCTGGATGCAGCGCTGGCGCGTACCGCTCGGCTTTGTCTGTGGCATCCTTTTCTTAGTTTTCGCGCGGCCGACAGTCGGGACGCTAATCATCGGCGGCGTCATCGCTCTGCCAGGCTTAGCGCTGCGGGCGTGGGCTTCGGGGCATCTGAGAAAAAACGAAACCCTGGCCGTGAACGGCCCCTACGCTTACACGCGCAATCCTCTTTACCTCGGAAGTTTTTTGATCGGCATCGGCTTCACCATCGCGACCGGCCAATGGTTTTTGGTCCTCGTTTTTCTCGTTATGATTTTGGGCATCTATCTGCCGGTGATGCGCGTCGAATCCGAGACGTTGGCGCAGCTCTTCGGCAAGAAGTATCAACGCTATGCTAAGGACGTGCCGCTGTTGCTCCCCCGACTGTCAGCGTACTCGCGAGCGACGATGGTTAGTTTTGACCGCAGGCTTTATCTACGCTATCGCGAGTATCGAGCCGCGCTGGGCTCTTTGATTGCCTGGGCACTGCTCGCGATCAGAATGATTTACTTCAAATGAAACGACTTCGGCGTTTTGAGTTTTGCCGGCGAACGGCAACCGTTGCGGCCTTGATTGCCTGCGTCTTTGCGCTGGCTCAGGCGCAAGAAAAGCCGCGTACACCGTTTCCTTTCGAGCGTGGCGAGGAATTGGTTTATGAGGCGGAATTTACGCGCGGCTTGCTGCGCGGCGTTGACGTTGGTGAGTTCCACTTCAAATCGCTTACGGAACACATCGGCGCCGGCGACGACGATCCGTTAGTGCTTCATCTGACGGGCGACGTTGTCAGCAAGGGTCTGTTTCCTCGGATTGCCGGTTTCAAGTTTCATCAGCACGTCGAATCGACTGCCGAAGTCGAACCGTTCACAGCTTTGCACACGAATAAAATCGAGGAAGCGGGCAAACGTTCGCGCGTGCTCGAAGCAGTTTTCGATCATAAAACTCATAAAGTCCTGTGGAGCGAGAAGTCGCCGAACCCACAGAGCGGCGCCTTCGATTTCACCGAGCCGATTCAGGATGTGCTGACGGTAATTTACTATCTGCGCACGCAGGACCTGGCGGTGGGAAAATCTTTTGAAGTTCCCGTCACTGATGCCGGCCGCGTCTTTCGCCTTTCGGTGGTTGCAAAAGAGGAGAAAGAGATCGACACCGCGATCGGGAAGGTAAAAGCGATTCGCGTCGAGCCGGCGCTCTTCGGCGACAGCTCGCTCGTGCGCGCCAAGGGCCAGTTGTCAATCTGGATCACTGAAGACGAACGGCATCTTCCAGTCAAAGCACAACTGAAAGTGGACTTGGGCACTTTTGATATCAAGCTGAAACGCGTTACTTATCCGAAGCCAAACTAATCTTTTCATCTGCGGTTGATCTCAAACCCTAAATCCCCGCTCATCATCGGCCATCGCGGCGCGTCGGCAGTCGCACCCGAAAACACGATTGCAGCGTTTGATCGAGCCCTGCACGAAGGCGCTGATGGCATCGAATTTGACGTCCGTTTGTCGCGCGACGGCGTTCCCGTGGTAATTCATGACTCTACGCTCGAGCGTACCGCTGATCGGGCCGAGACGGTGTCGTCGCTGACGGCACGCGAGCTCGAGAGGGTCGATGTCGGCTCATCGTTTAATCGCCGCTTTCGCAGGCAGGCGCGCGAAGAGTATGCGAGAGAGCGGCTGCCAACGCTCGAAAGATTGCTTGCTGAAATGCGCGATCGGCGCTGCTTGCTGTATCTGGAATTAAAATCGGACGGACTCCTGAACGAAACCCTGGTGAAAAGTGTCACCGGATTAATTGGCGCTAACGACTTCCGCGACCGTGTCATCATTGAGAGTTTCACGCTCGAGAACGTGCAACTCGTTAAGCGACTTGATACGCGCATCAGGACTGCTGCCCTGTTCGAACCAAAACGCCAGCCGCCATCGCTGATATCAGGCCGGCGATTGATCAATCGCGCTCTTTCC
>CBFHBI010000255.1:0-5126 GCA_965653755.1 uncultured Blastocatellia bacterium | reverse complement strand
TGTACGCCGGAATGCCAATCGCCTTCAGATGAGCGAAATCTGTGTCATCGCCGCGCTGGCCCCAACTCGACTGCTCGAGAAATCGTTTCAGATCGTTATCTGAAGCAAACGCCGGATCGTTGTACTGCGCTTGAAATTGCGCGAGCGTCTTCGGCGTCGTCGCTGCCGGGGGAGTCGCGGGCGCGGGGTTGGGTGCCGAATCATCGGCCGGACCACCACTGACCTGTACAATCGCAACGCGCGCGCGGTTGCTCGCCATGCCGTGAAAATTCAATCGCACCAGGACGTCGCCGAGGTTCGCGGTCATCAAATCTTTCAAGCGAACAACGACCATGTAAACGCCGCTAAAGTCTCCGATTAGATTGTTTTGAGAATCGAAGCTCGAAGGCACCACGCCCACGTACTCCACCTTCAACGGATAGATCGTGCCGGAAGCGTCCTGCGCGTCTGCCGTCAAGGCGCTCGCCGGTTCGCCCGAAAGGAAATCCAGATTGGTACAGAAGAGTGTGATGCGCGTGCGCGGATCGTTCGGACTGAAATTGGCTTCGGAACTGAGCGAGAAGGGCTCGCTCCGCATCGACACTGATTCAAGCGCCACCGCCCTGGTTGACGACGACGAGACGGTGAACAGCGAAGGGGAAATCGCCGGCGCCGCGATTGACGAAGTACACGCCAATACGAGCAGACTCGTGAAGCCAACCAAAGCGAAAACTTTGCGTAAAGCCAACGCTCGGATTCTCATACAGTATCCCTCTATCTATCGACTGCCGAGTGTTACGAATGTGAGGCTGGTCCAACCTGAAAGCTTTGGTGGAGGGGCCACCGGGCCATGCACCCTGGGTTCAAACGACTATACCATGCGGCGCAGGCGCTTGGTCAACAAGTTTTTAGACGTGACAGGGGAGGGCTTGGACGAGAAATTTGACCGGACAAGTTTGGCTATTTAATTTGTGAGGTTATGCGAATAAACTCATAAAATCCGGCCGCAGCGCCGAGTACGATGCCGAGAACCAGCAGCCAGGGCGCGGTCCCCAGCCAGCGATCGAGCAGCCAACCTGCAATTAGCCCCGCCACCACGGCGCCGAATAGCGAGAACGCGGCCGCGTAGGCCAGCCCCGACTTGCGGTTGATCTCCTCTTTATTTTCTTTGCCGGCCAAGGAAATGCGATTACCATCGAGTGCGAGCCAGGTAGTTCTTCGGCGCTTCATACAAAAGTGCCCGGCGTGAGTGGCGCATCGAATCGTGAATGAAGCAGACGTGCGTACACCAACACGCTTTGCCGCCATCGATTTGAGCCAGCTCCGCGGTGCGAGCCTCTGATCTCCAGAGGGCGCCGAAATCGTAATCAAAATCTTTCAGCGAACCAAACTTTTCGCGCAGTTCGCAGGCGCGCACGTCGCCGTTGTAATCGATCACTGCGATCGTTTCACCGGCCGTGCAAGGAAAAGCCCACGCTGTCGAGCGACTGAAATTGGCCCGTTGAGTTCGATAGTGCGTCGTGATTGTGCCGACGTAAGCGAGATTCTTCACGAAGCGCCTGCCGGCGTCATCGTCGGCAAACATGCGGTCGCCGTAGCGCTTAGTAAGTCTTGAAATATACGCGTACATCCGCGGCAGGACCTCGTCAGGCACCTGCTTGATACGATCGCCACTGGGTGTGTCGCCGCGAACGATGTTGAAGTAATGGCCATCGAGCCGGAAGCCGTTCCACATGAACTCCGCCAACTGCTCGATCTCTTGATAATTCTCAGCGCACACGACGGTGTTCACATTCAAGCGCAACCGATCTCGATATTTCTCCTTCAACGGACACAGCTCGTCGATGCAATCGAGCGTTCGCTCCCAGTGTCCGGGCACGCCGCGGATGCGGTCATGGGTTTCGCCCTGACCGTCGAGCGCGATGTTCAAGTAAAGATCGAGATTGGGATGAACTCCCAAACTATGATCGACGATTTCAAAGACGCGGGCCTTAACTAAACCGTTCGTCGGAATGATCAAACGGCGTACGCCGTTGTTGCGCACAAACGTATCGATAATCTCTGTGGCGTCGTGACGGAGCGTGGGCTCGCCTCCCGACAACCAAAGATCGGTGATGGTTGGCATCGTGCGCGAGATCTTCTCGATTTGATCGAAAGTCAAATCGCCCGGTTGGTTCAGTTCTTCGTGATAAAAACAGGTGCGGCAAAATGAATTGCAGCGTGAGGTGACGAACAGAATAACAGTACCGAGACGCTTTTCGCGTTTCGTGGAACGAATTAATTGAATCAACTGGCCAAGCTTTGACGACACGGCTAGTTTTGAAGTCGTTTATACTGACCTCTGATCTCTGACCACTGACTTCTGTCTTCGGATGATGACAGTTTCGTTTGGCGATTTCAATTCATAGGTAATTCCGCGCCACGTGATGCGTCGCGACAAAGCTGCTGCGATCGCGTTGTATAAATACAGCGCAGAGGCGAAGGGCCAGAGAGTCACATGAGCGACGGTCGATAACATCGACGATGCGACTGGTTCTAAAACAATTGAAGCCACGGCGCGCCGTCGCAGGTAAGACTTCAGCGCACCCATCGCAAAAATAATCAAAAGGAGCAACAACGGGATCGCGAATGAAAGACCCAGCGCCGCGCGCGTCGCCACCAACACAATCCCGCCAAAGAAAGTAATCACGAAAATCGTGCTGCCAATAAAAACAGACTTCCACAGATGGGCGGCATAGGCGCGCGTGATTTTAAGTTGCCGAGTCGTGAACTCGAGCAGCTCGCCGAAGCCCGAATCCGTAAACGAAGGCGTTAGACACTGTGGCACAAATTTGATCGTCAACTTCGCGTCGTGCAGCGCGCGCGTCATCGCGAAATCGTCCGACACCGCGCCGCGCCAGTATTCCAGGACTCTGCATTTTTCAAACACGGTTTTGCGGATCGCGGTTGAGCCGCCCCAACAGAAATTCTTCGCGCCATTGGCGCCCAGCGCGGAAGCGATCGCCGCGTTCCAAACTGAAAGTAGATGCGACGCCACCCCTCCTCGGTTTGGCACGAACCATCGATAACCAGTGGCAGCGCCGATCGTTTCATCGCGCAACGGCCCAACGAGCCTGCGCAGCCATTGCCGGTTTGGTCTGGCATCGGAATCAACAAAAACGAAAGCTTCACTGTCGCGATGAGCGTGAGCGGTTGCGAACGCAAGATTATGAACCTTCTGCCCGCGATCTTCTGCTTTGCCGGCAATCACAACCTCCATCGTAGGTCCAACTGCCGGCGTGAATGAGCGACGCGCGCTTTCAATCACTGCGAACGCCGGGTCGTCGACACGATCACTCACAAACACAATTTCGAAGCTCGGGTAGTCCTGACTAAACAGTGCGGACAGGTTCTCGCCTAACCCGTCATCGACACCGCGTAAAGGCAGAAAGACGGTCACGAACGGCGTGAATCCTTCGTGGTGTTTTGATGATCCACTTTGTACATACTTAACGAAACGAACACCGGAGCGGAGCGAGAGCAATCCGAGCCAGGTGGAGATGGCGGCGAAGAAATAGAAGAGGACGAGGAGAAGCGAAGACACTTCAGTCTCCGTTTCCGGGGACGGCCTTGCTGCCGATTATCCTTACGTCTTTTCGCTTATATACGGCCGCATCCTTGAGTTTTGTTGCTGGATTACGCAGACCAAAGGTGTGAGTCCTTCCGCCGCCGGATGTTCCGGCTTTGCTACCTTCGTATTTCCAATCTTCTTTGGTTAGAAACACGACATCGACGCGCCAGATGATCACCGGCTTACCGGACTCTAACGACATCGTAGGATCAATCAAGTATCGCCACAGGATGTACCAGCCAGAGTGATCGTAGTGAGATTGCAACGCCCAAGGTCGCTTGCTGGCTTTCGATTCGAGCGATACCAGCGGCGAGGGATTTGATCCGCTTCCTTTCTTTCTCAAATCTGGAAACCGCTGCTGGGCGAGATCAAGATGACGGTGCTTTTCATAAACACTCGTCGCATCCAGGGCTTTTGCCCCATAGATTCCAACCAACGCGCTGAAGACATTGGCTTGTTCCAAATAAATCTCGATCAGATCCGCGAGCCCCTTCTCGATGTAATCGACTGCTTTTTGAATGGCAGTGACGGTGAGTCCTGACGGAAGCGGAACCTTGCGGTTGAAATCTTCTTTACGCGCCATGGAAAGCGATCAGACCTTTAATTCCGCGAGTTGAGGTATGGCTTCTTTTGCCATCAGAAAATACTCGTCCTTGGTTTCCAGTCCAATACTCTTCAACCCACATGCCGTTGCTGCAGCGATGGTCGAACCCGAACCCATGAATGGATCTAAGATAGTGCCCTCACTTAAGGGAAGAGAGGCGCGCACAATCTGCCGGAGAAAGTGTTGAGGCTTCAAAGATGGATGCGGCGCGATCACACGTTCACGACCTCTTGCCGGAGATGATTGGATCAAATCCTTGAAGGGCTCAGCATCGGAAATCCGGCGCAATCCTCCTGTCTTCCATTTTCGAAGATTGTCTTGCACTCGGCCTTCGCACGGTTTACGAAACAACCCCCAAGGCTCCCAACACGATCTGGGCATTACAGTGACATCCGAAAATTCATCGTGAGCGTTCTTCGGCCGATCTCCGCCGCGGAACGTGGTAACCGTGCGAATTATCTCCGCGCGCTTTTCAAATCCGCTCCGCATAAAGCTCTCATAATCCAGGTGAGAAACTATCGGGTTCGTCGCGATAAAGACGTGACCTCCGGGAACGAGAACACACTTGAGAAGCGACGCCAATCGCAGGGCAAAGTCGCGCAGAGCTTTTTGATCCGACTCGGTCAGGACCGTGAACCTTGGAAGCGGCATCCTCTTGCTGCCGTCAAACGAAGGTGGTAGTCGCCAGATACCTCCTCTTCCATTCTTTCGCTTTGCAAGTTCCTTCTCGGTGTATTCGACCAGACCATAGGGAGGATCAGTAACAACTGCTTCAATTGAGTTGATCGGTCTGGCCGCAAGCCATTCAAATGCATCTACGTGGTGAATCTGGTAAAGCGGCTTCTGGTTGGTAGCCGTTGCGTGCACATTAGTCGCTGGGAGGGTCTTTTCGCGAACGTGGTGAGGTTCCGTTGCAAGGTTCATGGCGCTATT
>CBFHBI010000254.1:0-5131 GCA_965653755.1 uncultured Blastocatellia bacterium | reverse complement strand
AGTCAAGCTCAAGCCCGATCATGCGCAGGCCCATTACAGTTTGGGATTGGTCTATGCGAGCCTCGGCGATCGCGACGGCGTCACGCGCGAGTTTGCCATCCTCAAGCGGCTCGATCCCAAACTGGCAGACCAGCTCTACAACACAGTGAAGAAGTAGATTCTTAAATAGGTCGTGACCGGTCTTTCAGTTTCTCTGTGTTCCTCTGCGAAACCTCGGCGTCCTCTCCGGTTAAAACAAAGCCGAACCGCAGAGGAATGCAGAGAAAAGACGCAGAGGCGCGCAGAGAATTCAATTCACGTTGCCACTAAAAGAGATTGACGCCGCAAACGATCGGGAAGTAAACTGCAAGCCGAAATCGCCGCCAATTTAGACACGAACCGACAGAAGGAGCCGACGATGAACCTCCGGCGTACAAAAGCAATCAAAGTTGTCGCGATCTTCTTCGCATTCTGTTTTACTCAAGTCTATGTGGCTGGCGCTTTGCCGGATACTGCGCCTGCCGGCGGCGTGCCGCAAAGGCAAATTACGGCGCGGCTAATCACCAAAAACAATCAACCGATTACCGTCAACGGTAATCAAATCGGAACTGGAGCGACCCTTTTGACTGGAGCCACGATCGAGACTCCCGATCAAGTCAGCGGCTCGATCGATCTCGGCGATGCCGGCGTCGTGGAAATTCAACCGAATTCGACGATCCAATTGGATTTCGATCAAAATGGCACCGTGCACGTCAAAGTGATCCGCGGCTGCGCCGTCACCCGAAAGAAGACCAACGTGTTGCCCGGTGAAATGGAGCTATACACGGATCAAGCTTCAGAGAAGACCGACAAGAAGCGGCGTCACCTGGCCGGTTGTCTTCTACCAAACGGACAACTCGGCTCACTCGGAACTGGCTTGTCACCAGCCGCTTGGACCGGAATCGCCCTCGGTGTCGGCGGCGGCGCCATAGCTGCCGCAGCGTTGACCCGCGGTGGCACCATGAGCGGCAGTACACCACAGTAACTCGTCGGCGAGCATCACTTACCGATCTCAAATTGATTAAATCGGCGTTCATTAGCATCGCCTGCGCCATCGTCTGCGCGGCCGCAACTTGGCATGCCGCCCGCATCGGCGTCGCGCGTACGAACGCTGCTCGAGCGTTAAATACAAACGATCTGGCCGCGGCCGCAAAGGCAGTGCAAATGTCACCCAACGACGCCGAGGTTCATGCCGCGCGCGGGGTTGTGCTGCAGCGTACCGATGATTACGCCTCAGCTTGCCGCGAGTTGGAACGAGCAATTCAATTGCGGCCACGCGATTATTTCCTTTGGATCGAATTAGGTATCACGCGCGATCTCAACGACGACCAGCCGGGCGGACTGGCGGCGCTGCGCGAAGCTGTGAAGCTGGCGCCGGCATACGCAAAGCCGCGTTGGTTCACCGGTAATTTGCTTCTGAGAATGGGGCAGATTGAGGAAGCCTTCGATCAATTAAGATTTGCCGCAGAGAGAGATTCATCGTTGTTGCCGAATGTGATCGATCTGGCGTGGGGCATTTCGCTAGACGACTCTGAGAAAACAATTGACTTGGTCCAGCCGAAAACAGACCACGCACAGGTCGCGTTGGCCATATTCCTGGCCGCGCATGGACGTGGTGCAGATGCTATCAAGCAATTTCGTCTCGCACACTCGTCCGAACTCCCGGAAGCGGATCAACTCACGGAGCGACTTATCCAAGCACGATCGTTCCCTGAAGCTTACGAGGTCTGGAGCAAGTCGCGCTGCTCCACGTGCAGACCGGCCTCGCTTGTCAACGGCAGTTTCGAAGAAGACATCGCCATCGACAATCGCGGATTCGGCTGGCAAATTCCCGCTGATGTTTCCGGCGCGACGTTGTCGGTTGACGCTGCCGAACACGAGGATTCCGCCAGAAGCTTGCGCATCGATTTTCGCGGCCTGACAAACCCGCAGGTTCCGCTGCTGTCACAGTTACTGATTGTCGAACCTGGTCGTAAGTACCAGCTGTCATTTCAGGCTATGACTAAATCCTATGTGTCAGCAGCCGCTCCGGCCGTCATGGTGACTGACGCGGACGAGAAGGCTTTGGTATTGGCGCAGACGACTATCCGTCCTGACGCTCTAGGCTGGCAGTCATACACAATCTCTTTCGGAGCAAACACCCGAGCCGTGCGGGTAGTTGTGCGACGTGAGGATTGTCAAGACAACTCATGCCCCGCGTTTGGAACACTTTGGCTCGACTCGTTTGTCCTGAGTGAGGTGCGATGAGAAATTAAGTAGGCTTGCGATGAAATCGTAAACCATATGCAGTACTAATTGACCCCGTCAGCAGGTCATGATAATTTCCGCAGCCCGGCTCGGATTCCGTCTTTCAAGTCCCGATGAATAAGATCAGTCACCTCAAACCTCGCGCCCGAAGTGAAGGCTTAGTCGTACAAACATTGCCCGGGGAAACACTGGTCTATGATCTCGAGCGCGACGTGGCGCATTGCCTGAACGAGACCGCGTCACTCGTCTGGCAGCGCTGCGACGGCCGCAAGACCACGAAACAAATCGCGCGTGCTCTCTCGAGTAGTCTTAATCAACCAGTCGATGAAAAAATAGTTTGGCTGGCGCTCGACCAGTTGAGCCAACATCAACTTCTCGCTGACATTATCAAGTCTCCTTTGCGGGACATTAAGCGCCGCGAAGTTTTGCGGGCGCTCGGCATCACAGCCGCCGTCGCTCTGCCAGTCGTGGCTTCGATTCTGGCGCCGACGCCGGCTCAAGCTGGGACTGGGTGTTTGCCTCAGGGCGCTAGCTGCACTTCCGGAATCCAATGCTGCAGCGGCGTCTGTAACACCGGCGCGGGCACCTGCACCTGATTTCTCAAACACATTTTATGAAGGGTGATACCTCAGCGATCTCTGCGGGGCGACTGGTTGCCAATGCCCTCCGTCACTCGTGGCGCGCGTGCGCGGATGATGCTGTGCCGCTTAGCTGCGCGGATTTCGACGTCGTTACACCTTTGTTGTATGACTCGGGCGCGGCCGGGCTCGGCTGGTGGCGGATTCGCAACTCCGAGCTAAGCGAAACCCCGTCGGGAGAATTACTGCATCAAGCATTTCGTTTACTGACGCTTCAGGCTGCGATTCATGAGACAACAATCGTTCGAGGTGTTCGCGCTTTGCGCCACGCCAACGTTGAGCCAATCTTAATTAAGGGTTGGGCCATGTCTCGTCTGTATCCGCAGAAGGGACTGCGTCCATACGGCGACATTGATCTTCTGATCAGGCCTCAGCAGGAACGAATCGCTGCGGAAGTGCTCGTGAGCGAAGAACTTCGGGACTGCAACGTTGATCTTCATCCGGCTGCGTTCGAATGTGAAGATCGTCGCATCGACGACATGTACGAGCGCTCGCAGTTGGTCGCGTGCGGCAACGAGCAGCTGCGGGTGTTGGGTGAAGAGGACCATTTAGCGTTCATCGCCGTACATCTGCTAAAGCACGCTGCCTGGAGACCGCTGTGGCTTTGCGATCTCGCCTTGCTGGTTGAGAGCACGAATCCAAATTTCGATTGGCGTATTTGCCTGGGTACAGACAAGCGGCGCGCAAACTGGATATTGTCGGCGATCGGTCTTGCGCGCGAATTACTCGGCGCTATGATTAGCGATGAAGCGATGACTGCGCGCTCAACTGCTCCTGCATGGATGATTCAGGCGGTAGTTAGAAATTGGGCGCAACCATTTATTGGAAAACATGAGCCTCATAACCACTTGGCGGAAATCAAGTCATATGTTCGCCGGCCACGCGGGTTCCTAACTGATCTCAAACATCGATGGCCTGATCCAATCCTTGCTACCGTAAGTGTGAATGGCAGTTTCGGCACACATCCGCGATTACGCTACCAGCTGCAGAATTGGCTCAAGCGAACCGCGCGCGTGATTCGCTCTGCCGCCGGAGCCGCATCGTAGTATCGCCGTTGTCGATTTAATCAATCTTCGCAGATAATTGCCGCGCTCTTCCGCAAGTGCGATGAACTGGCTGTCGCTCACAAACAGAGTCGTTGCTGTTTTGTTGTGTGGAACATTTGTCGCCGCGCAGCTCACACCGGCAGCGACGGCGAGCAGCCGCGATCTTATCGATGTTCGAGGACTTGAGGCGCAGGCAATAGTCACGCCTGAAGGGGTACTAATTCAATGGAGCCTGAGCTTTGATGCAAGCATCCTTGGCTTCAATGTTTATCGTTCCTCTGGAAGTTTCCCCACCAAAATAAACGAGAGTCTGATTGCCGGTCCCACCATGGTTTCAGGCGCTCGCTCGCCTTTCTGCTCCTGGTTCGACCAGACGGGGAACGCTGCGTCGGACTACGAAGTCGAAGCGATTGACCTGCACGGCAACGCATCGATGCGCGTGTTAGCCGCCCGCGCATACGCTTCCGCGATGCCTCAGTACAAGCAAGCAGAAATGTTAGGCGAGTTGGGCGGCCGCACTCACGTTCAGGTGGGCCCAGCGCAGTGGGTCGAGGAATCGGAAGCAAAAGGATCGATGGCGATATCGGGCGAAGATACTTCGGCGGCGGCTCTCGCGCAGCAATGGCTGCTCGCGAACCAGCCTGCGCTGAAAATTGGCGTTCGTGCGAGCGGTTGGTATCGCGTGACGCAGCCCCAAATGGCCGCCGCCGGGTTCGATGTCACTGGCGACGTGAGTAGACTGCGGTTGTTCACCGAGGGCTCCGAGGTTGCGATCAAGGTAAGTCGCGACGCGGGCGTTCTCACGTCATCCGACTTCATAGAGTTTTGGGGCCAGGGCCTCGACACGCCGACAACTGATACTCGCGTATATTGGCTGATAAATGGAACGCAGGCGGGACGACGAATCTCCACCGTTGGAGAGTTAGAACCTTCTACTGTGCCGACTGGAAATGTCGGTCCGAGCATCCCAACCGCGCAAACATCGCCGGCGCCGTTATGGTTTGGCGGACTGCCGGCAGCCGGTCCATCTTTCAGAAACATCAGTCAGAGTTCTGCGTCTGTAGTGACGCCAACGCCTGCGATTTTTGCGTCGGCCGCGATACAACCATCCGGTGATGCGCCGACGGTTCAGACTGCGCAAGCTATGGGTCCGGCGACGGCGAAGGCGACGAAATTGGCTGA
>CBFHBI010000253.1:0-5133 GCA_965653755.1 uncultured Blastocatellia bacterium | reverse complement strand
TTGATCGCGTACGCGAGCACTGCGATCTATTTTCGTTCGCTGAACGATCTGGATTCGTCACGAGCGCCGGGCGAGCTGCCCGTCGGCGAGCAACTGCGAGCAACGATCGCTCGCCTCGGTGGACCGGTTCCGTTGCTGACGATTGTGCTGGTGGCGTTTGCGGTATTCATTCTCGTCGCTGTCTTTTTCTATTCGTCATTCTTCACCAACTATCCGAAAGGCGTGGCCGACGCATTGAAGACGCTGAACCTTTGGAGCAAGCGTACGCATGAACACGAGCACGCCTGGTACCAATACATTTATTGGCTGCTCAGAGAAGAAGGCGCGCTGATGATGCTTGCAGGCATCGGCGCGCTAATCGCCGTCTGGCGCGCCGACAATCGACTGGCGTTGTTTCTCGCACTGTGGGCCTTCGGGCTGCTCGCCGCTTATTCGCTGGTTGGATACAAGACGCCGTGGATTTGTTTGAACTTCATCGTGCCGCTCGCGCTCGTCTCCGGCTACACTTTGAATGTTGCTTACCAAAATCTGCGGGAATACCGGCAGCAGTGGCTCTTCGGAATCGCCTCGCTGGCGCTCGCGGCATACTGTGGCTTTCAATTATACCAACTTAATTTCGTGCACTATGACGATGACGTGCTGCCGTACGTCTATGCGCACACGAAGCGCCAGATGCTGACAATGGTCGATGAGATCGAACGCATCGCCCAAAAGAACGGTACCGGCACGGACACTGGCGTGGCCATCGTTTCGCCCGATTATTGGCCGCTGCCGTGGTACTTTCGCGATTTCAAGAAAGTCGGTTACTACGGAAACATCACTCGCACCAACGAACCCATCATCATCGGCTCGATGGCCCAGGAAGAAGATTTGAAGCGAAATTATGCAGACCGTTACGACCGCATCAATTCAGGTATGGATGAAGACGGCTCGTTCCCGCTGCGGCCGGGAGTTGATTTGTTGTTGTACGTGCGGCGGGATGTGAAGCGGTAATTTGGAGTGCGCCGGCTTGACGGCGCTTTGGATTTGTTTTGAAGGATTATGAGTGATGAACAATCCGGATACATTCGTCCGTTCGTCTACACTGTCATTGAAGATGATGGTCTCAACGTAACAATCGAAATCGCAGAAGAAGACTATCTCGCCGACCTCGCGGCTGGTTGCACTGAAGATGAAACAATGAAACCCGGTCGATACGTCTTCAGACGCGGCGGCTTTCTCGAACGACATCCCGAACTCAGGGGTAAGATGAGAAAGACTTGAACGCCGAGGCGTTCAAGTCGGGTCTTGGGCAAAGCTTTAGCGCAATGCCCTGCAGTCTAATAAGAAATCGTTAACGTCGGCTATCATAGTTCGCGCCGTTAGCGTGAAAAGTACTTATGAAGATTCCTGAGAGTCTCAGATGGAAGGCCACTGGGAAAACGCTAGGTCAGGGCGGACAAGCCCAGATCAAGGAAGTGGTCGACAAAACTGCCGACTCCGAACACACGTATGCGCTAAAACCTTTGGGTAAGAATAAACCCGAACAGGCTTTTAAGCGGTTTTATCGAGAGATCGCTGCAATCAAGAGCGCCGACCATCCGTATATAATCAAGATTATCGATCACTCAAAGGAGGGTGACGAATTCAATTACTACGTAATGGAACTTATCCCCGGTGCTGAGTCACTAAAGTCTTTGATTGACTCAGGAAATAACCCGTTTTTCCGGAATGCAACGAAAGCTTTGGGATTGTTCATTAAACTCGCCGACGCCATATACTATTGGGATTCGAAGCTGAGTATAGTTCATCGCGACCTAAGCTTAGCGAACGTCTTGGTTTTGCCAGACGAATCCATCAAGATCATAGATTTCGGCTTGGTCCAAATCGAAGGAGCCGAAACAATCTCGCTCGTGGATGAAGGTCGCGGAACAATCAATTACATGGCTCCTGAATGCGAGTCAGGCGCAAACGGCGAAGTCTCAGGTAAGTCGGATTTGTATTCGGCAGGAAAAATTCTGTGGTCGGCAATTACAGGCCGCCAAGCGTTTGCACGAGAAGATCCCATATGGAGTGCGATGTCGTTGCGGGCGATTTTTCCTGATCATCCAATGACCTGGCATCTTAGTCCTATAATTGAACAAGCGATTCAACCGGAATTGTACGACCGGCCACTTCCCTACGAGTCGTGGAAACTCGCTGAGAAGATTCTCGATGTTGTCGTGGCTAATTATCCGCCAATTGAACTTGTCGGGAAGCGGTGTAATGTCTGTGGTTTTGGTGAGCTTACAACTGAGCACGCTTGGAAAGGATGGGGTAAAGGCCCGCCAGAAGGCATGATTTATTTCGTATGCAATCACTGCGGATTCTATTTCGCTCAAAACAAATCGACCCATGAGCGAAGCCTCAATAGAAAGCCAAGTGCTCGAATAAGAATCGTCCCATGATGCGACTACCCATATTCGAATACCGCACGCCGCGCACCGTCGCGGAGGCGGTGAAGATTATTGGCGACACTGGTCCTGAAGCACAGTTCGTTGCTGGTGGGACCGATCTTTATCCCAACATGAAACGACGGCAGCAGATGCCGAAAGTTGTGATCTCGGTGATGCGTTTGCCGGAATTGAATCGCGTGTCGGGAGCCGGGAGTCAGGGGACGGTGATTGGCGCGGCGGTGACACTCTCCAAGATTTGCGAGAACGAAATTATTTAGCGGGACTATCCGGTCATAGCTTCGGCGACGCGTACGATCTCGACGCCGATTCTGCGCAACATGGGAACGATTGGCGGGAACCTTTTGCTGGACACGCGCTGTAATTATTACGATCAGAATTATGAATGGCGGAAGGCGATTAACTTTTGTTTGAAGAAAGATGGAGACGTTTGTTGGGTGGCGCCAGGCAGTTCGAAATGCTGGGCGGTGCAGTCATCTGATTTGGTGCCGGTGATGGTGGCGATTGGCGCGAAGCTGAGATTGGTTTCGGCGCATGGCGAACGGATGGTCGAAGCGCGCGAGTTCTACCAGGACGACGGCATCGATTATTTGAAGAAGCGCCCGGATGAATTGCTCGTCGATATTCATCTGCCGCCGACGAATGGATGGCGCGCGTCTTATCAGAAGCTGCGACGGCGCGGCGCGTTTGATTTTCCGGTGTTGGGAGTTGCGGCTTATGTGAGATTCGATGGCGCCCTCCCTCACGGTCGGGCTACTGCCCCAGCTGAGGGTCGTGCGATCACAGATGCCAAGATTGTGCTGGGCGGCATCGCGCCTTCACCGGTGCAAGTTAACGAGGCAGCGCAAACGTTAATCGGCAACAGTCTCAACGACAATCAAATCGAGGCCGCCGCCGAAGCCGCTTACATCAAAGCACGCCCACTCGACAACACTGATTTCGTCTATCAATGGCGCAAGCAAATGGCGCGGCAATATACGATTCGCGCGTTACAGCAACTGCGGAACGGCGTTGTTTAGTTGGTCTTTGAACTTTGGTCCTGGTTCTTTGGACTCTTGAACATGAGTGATTCATCGTCACAGACCAAAGAAGAAGGGACAAAGAACAAAGAGCAAGTCGCCGCCATTCTGCTCGCCGCCGGTCGCTCGCGTCGCATGGGAGCATTCAAGCCTCTGCTTCCGTTTGGGGACACAACGGTCATCGAATCCTGCATCAACAATCTTCGTGACGCCGGTGTCGGCGACTTTGTGATCGTCATCGGCCATCGCGCCGACGAAATCCGGAATCATTTGAAATCAGCCGCCGTTACCTTTGCGCTCAATCCCAATCCCGACAGCGAGATGAACCAATCGATCGCTTGTGGAGTAAGAGAAGTCGCCGGTCGCGCAGGCGCGATTCTGATTGCCCTCGTCGATTACCCGGCGGTCACCGCCGAAACAAATAAAATCCTAATCGATGCAGGGAGGCGCGGCGCAGTCATTGTGCAGCCAGAATATGCGACGCGCGGCGGTCATCCGGTCTTGATCGATATGAACTTTCGTGACGAACTGCTGCATCTTGATTCGCGGAAAGGGCTGCGAGGATTCTTTGACGCGCATCGTCGCGAGGTGTTGCGTCTGGCGGTGGAATCGCCTTTCGTTGCGCGCGACATGGACACGTGGGAACATTATCTCGCGCTGCATCAGGAAGTGTTCGGCCGTCCGCCGCGTCAGATTTAGGCAAATTTGCTGAGCTTTTCGCAGATTTTCTTGGTGCAATACGAGTCACCGATTTTTTGCATCTAAGCTCCGGTCAGCACGCTCACCCCGATCACGTCGCGGAATGAAGAAGGAGTTCCAATGTTAGCAACAACCAAACGATTGATGATCGCTGCGGTTCTCAGCCTGATCGTCGTCACTACGCATGCGACGGTTCAAGCCCCAGAGTTCTCATTCCGCGCCATCGACGGCGCGCCGGTCACCGCCGAAGCTGTCCGCGGACAGGTTGCTGTTTTTGGTTTCGGCGCTTCGTGGTTGCCGCTGACGCGCACACAAATGGAAGGTTTGAAAAAACTTGCCGATCAATACGCGGGCCGAGGCGTCGCCGTTTACTGGGTGAGCACCGAATCAGACTCGCCGAAGTCGAAGAACTTTGCCGACGACAATCAGCTGCGCGAGATGGCTCGCCGCTACAAGATCACGGTGCTGCGCGACGCGGACGGCGCGGTTTCGAAACGCCTGGGCATCGATCAGCTTCCGGCGACATTAATCCTGGACAAGCAAGGACAAATCGCAGCCAAGATTGGCGGATTGGATCCGACTACGGATGTGGCCCGGCAGTTGGCGGAACAACTCGATAAGATTCTTAAATCGTGAGGACTCAGGCGTCAATTCATTCGCGCTTCGAAATCAACTCATAAAGTAAACGGACCGGCAACCCCACGACGTTGAAATAGTCGCCGCGAATCTCCTCGATGAAACGCGAGCCCAAACCTTGAATTGCATAGGCGCCCGCCTTGTCCATCGGCTCTCCGGTTTTCACGTACCAGGCGATCTCATCGTCGCTCATCGCAGCGAACTTGACTGCGGTTTGCTCATGAGCGACGAGCCTCTTTGATTCGTCGCCGAACACAACAGCGACTCCGGTAAAAACGTTGTGCCAACGATTGTTTAAGAGACCGAGCATGCGCCGCGCGTCAGCCAGGTCCAAAGGCTTTTCGAGA
>CBFHBI010000252.1:0-5134 GCA_965653755.1 uncultured Blastocatellia bacterium | reverse complement strand
AGCAGGTCGCTCGGGCCCAATCGACCGTAAATACCAGCCGGGACTCAACGGGGTCGCCTCCATCTGATAGGGTCCCGGTTGTAAATTCTTGAGGGTGAAGCCGCCTCTCGCATCGAGCATTGATGAGCGTGCGGTGTTCCGATAACTGAGCGGGACGTCGCTAGTCGATGCTTCCTTCGTTCGCGCCGGTGGATCGAAGCGGCGGCTATAAACCATCGTTTCAACGAGCGCAGTGGCGCGCGGCTTTCCACACGATGGTTTTGGATCGTTTTCGAACGTCACGCGGCCTTCGATTGACGCGAGTGGCGCAAGCGTGAGCCGTAGTCCGGTCACGTCAGCGCCCTGCACTTTGATCCGCATCACGGGAGACGCAAGTTCATCGGTGGTGCTGCTTCCTTGCAGTGCCCACAATTCGTAATCGCCATCGGGCACGCCATACATTGCAAAAGAAAAATTGCTCGTCCCGCTGGCACCAGCCGACGCCACTTCAAAGCGGTTGTGGACGTCGTACAAAAAAGTGCTCGCGCCAAATTGTTGCGGCCCATCAGACGTAGCAGTGCCCATTATCGTGCCGCTAATCACGTGTCCGCGCTCTTCGCGAAACTGAATATCAGCCTGCACTTCATCGCCACTATTCAATTGCAGTTCCGTCGCGGTATCGCGCGTGGCTGACGGCGAGTAGGTGGGAACGAAGGCTTCGTATGCCGAGGGCGAATACGGCCCGCCGAAACCCAAACGCGACGCCCCACCTGCCGAAACAATGTATGTTCCCGGCTGCAACCCGTAGAGACGATATATGCCGCGGTCATCAGTCCACACTTGGCGACCGCCGGAAGTGGATTGGACGGGGTCGCCGTTTCGATTGCGCACCATGGTGGCGCGCACCGGAATCGCGATCAAGGCGTCGCCGTTTGCGTTCTTGACCGAGCCGGTAATGACTCCGCCTTTGATCAATTTGAAATTTACCGTGTCGCCGGGCCGGTAGTAAGAACGCACCCCTGAGCTGGATGGGTCGCCGATTAAACCAGGCACATAAGCCGAGAGGTAGTACAGTCCGGGTGCGAGTGGTCCGGTCTGAAAGCTTCCCTTGCTATCGACGCGGACCATTTGACCGGGCACGTTAGCGCCCATCTTGCCGACCGAAACACGTGCGTTATTTAATGGTCCGCTGTCGGCGCTGACGGTTCCTGAAATCACGCCGGTGTCTGGCGACGCTGTCTGATTTTGAGCGTGCCCCAGCGCGGCCAACATCATGACTACGGCGCCAGTCAACGATAGATGTTTCAGAACCGGCTTCATGGTCCAACTCCTTTCGGCGTGAGATCGATGAGAAAGTTCACTTCCGCTTCGCTATCGTTGGACACATTCACAGACTGATGCGGCGGTTGTGGCGGACGGGTGGTGACGCGGCCGTTCGGGATAAATTGAAGGTAACAATCGTAGCTTCCCGGCACCAATGCTTTCATTGTGAAATGACCTCGCGCATCCAGATATGCGCCGCCGGTAATACGCGCGCCATCGCGCCGGCAGATCACTTCAGTGCGGAACTGCGAGAGCGTGCCCCCCTGGAAAGTAACGCTGCCGCGCAGCGCGCCAGTGCCATATGCGACGACAAGTTGGATGCCCGAAACCGGCTGACGCTCAATTTCAAATCCCTGGCCCACGACCACGCCGCCAGCCATTACTTTCGTCAGCGACGGGCGCTTCAATGGATCGCGGCTGCTCACATTTAAGCTAACTCGGCCCGGACGCAGTCCGGTGATCGTGAAGCTGCCGTCAGCCGCAACTGTCGCGCTTCCAAACGAGCGAATCGTGGTTGCGCTCATGGTGCCATCCGTGCGGAGAATGTTCGCCGTTACTCGCAATCCGGGCACTTGGCGGAGCAGATCTTTCAATTCCATGTTCTCGCCCAAGATGGTGCCGCTAACGCTGACACCGTGAAGTGCTTTAATTTCTATCCCAGAGACGTCCTCGTCGGCGACGCTCACAGAAACGGGATCGCTGTAGAACTCGCCGCTTTCGGAAGTGTCCTGTGAAATATAGACGCCGTAATTACCACGCGTGACGCCCTGTATAGTGAAAGTACCGTCGGCTGCGGTCGCGGTCCCGGTGCTGAAGCCACCTTGCCCCATCATTAGGCCGATGCGTAGGCCGCTGATGGGCTGAGTGTTTTCCGCATCGACCACACGGCCCGTAATCGAATGCGTTTCTCCTCGCGCGCCAACCTTTATATCGACGTTGCTGACTTCTGCGCCTTCGGCCAGGTCAACCGCTTCTGCACGATTGATGTCCGGTGTGTCTGGGTGATAGGTCAACAGATAAAAGCCGCCAGTTCCGGCGAACCCCGAGGCCGAGTTTTGGCCCACGCTGACGCGATAGCGCCCAGGAGGCAAACCATAGATTCGATAAACGCCGCGGTCATCTGTCTGATACATCGAAGCTGAGAGTTGGTAAGGCATACGCGGCGGCGTTTGACCCTGCTCGACAACTGGCTGCAACGACACGCGTTCTTCGCCAACTGGCTTATCGTCAGCGTCCGTGACTTTTCCGGTTATCACGCCGCCGCGCTTGAGCTTCAAATTGATGTCGGCAACGTCCTCGCCGGCGGCGAGCAACACCGACTTCCCTGATGCGAAGTAGCCGAACACCGGAGACTGCGGTTCGCTTTCGGCTGAAAAAAGATTCGGGGTGAAGCTGACGACCTGATAATTGGCCGCCGGCAATCCGCTGAGATGATAGTAGCCTTCGCTGTCCGTCTTGCTCTGTGCGGTGGCCACTCGGCGATTAAGGTTATCGCCACCGAACGCGCCAACCTCCACGCCGGCGGCAGCTTTATCATTGATATAAACATAACCGGAAATGGAGCCCATCGGCTGCGGGCTCGCGACTCTGGTTTGCGCGCGCGCAAATGAAAAGCCAAGAAGGATAATTCCGATCAGGAAAAGCCGATTTAAAGAGATAAGCTGGCTCATGAGGACTCTCCAATCATCTGAGACTCAGGCCGGGTGTGGCGTGCATTCTTTCACTGAGTCGGATCATATGCAAGACAATTACCGGCACGATTTGTTAGGCCGAAACGGCGGTTACCTTGTAGAATCGTGATCGACGTTTTGTCCAAACATTTTCTATGGCCGTACTGAAAGTTACCGACGCCAGCGGACGCCAGGCAGAACATCAACTCAACGATCGAGCCGTCACGATTGGGCGCGCGCCTGAAAACCAGGTAGTGCTCGACGACCCCAGGGCCTCGCGTCATCATGCGCACATCACGCCGCACGAAGACGGATCGTTCACGCTGATCGACGGCGTGTTTGTGAACGGCCAACTGAAACGGAGCGCGAACAAGGTCTTCGTCAACGGCGAACAGAAATTCGAGCACAAGCTGAAAGACGGCGATCGCGTCACGATCGGCGCCAGCACAATTCGTTTCGAGCAACCAAAAGAAGAGCGCACCGCCGACCTGAGTTTCGACGACAAGCCGCTGGGCCATACACAGTTGCTGATGTCCGCGAAGGACGTTTTGCAGACGGTGCTGCGTCAATCCGATCCCAGCGTCAGCGGTGGCGCTTCCATTACGCCGAAAGGCGACAAGGTGCTCGAGTCACTGCAACGCAAGGCAAACATCCTCAGCGAAATTTACGAGATGAGCAAAGCGCTCGGCGCGGGATTCGATCTCGATCGCATTTTCTAGATGGCGACCGACATCATCTTTCGTTCGACGCCGGCCGATCGCGTCGTCGCTCTGCTTACCGAAAGCGTCGTCACCCAAAACGCCGAGAACGCGAAGTTGTTCCCGATTGCCACACGCGCGCGCGACGCGAAACTCGAAGCCCACGCCCATAAGATGACCATCGGCCGGACGATCACGCGCAAGGTGATGACGTATCGTGTGGCGTTGCTGTCGCAGGACGTCGCGGCGGACGAACAATTTGCCGGCGTCGATTCGATCGTGTCGCAGGGTGTGCGCTCGACCATCTGCGCGCCGCTGGTAACTGAATCGGGCGTACACGGCGCGCTTTATGCTGATCGACTCGATCCGTTTTCGGCATTCAAGCCTGACGATTTGGAGTTGATTAGCGCGGTCGCCGCGCAGACGGCTATCGCCGTTGAGAATGTCCGCGCCCACGAGCGTTTGGCGAAAGAAGAGGTTGCGCGCGCGAACTATTCGCGGTTCTTGCCCGAGTACGTCGTCAAGCAGATGCTCGAGAATCCCGAGTCATTCAAACTCGGCGGCGTCGAGCAAACGATCACAGTGCTCTTCGCGGACATTCGCGGCTTCACCCGCATTTCAGAACACGCACCCCCGGAAAAGATCGTGGCGTTGCTCAATCGATATTTTTCGGCAATGACCGACATTATTTTCGCGCATGGCGGCACGCTCGATAAGTATCTCGGTGACGGTCTGATGGCCTTGTTCGGCGCGCCGACAGTCACACCGAAAGACGCCTCGAATGCCATGTCCGCCGCAGTGGCGATGCAACGGCGCATGTTGAGCATCAACGATGAACTCCGCGCCGAAGGTTACCCGGAGATTGGCATCGGTATCGGCTTGCACACGGGTGAAGCGGTGGTTGGTTACATCGGCTCAGAACGCCGCTCGGAATACACGGCGATCGGTGACACGGTGAACACGGCGTCGCGGCTTGAATCAAACGCGAAGGGTGGAGAGATTCTGGTCAGCGAAGCAACTGCCAACGCCGCGCGCTCGCGTTATCAACTCGCTCCGCGCGAACCAATCAGCGTCAAGAACCGCACACAGCCCGTCCCCCTGTTTGAAATCGAGTGGCAGCACGCCGTGAGCAATGCGTGACGCGCGGCTCTGCCGCAGCACCGTGAGGTGAGGCTTGCCTCACCGTTCGCGTTCGCGAAATACTTGCGTCGAGGCTGAGCCTCGACGCATTAGTTATTTATAACCTAGGTCCCGGTAAGCCATAGGCTTACCGCACTGTGTGGCGGCAAAGCCGCGAAGAGAGCCCTCCAGCAGTCGATCGCCTCGCTTGCTTCAACTGTCAGGGAACATCTCGACCCTTTCTGCATCTAAACTTTGGTTCTTGTGTTTGCGGTTATGGCCCTTCCGGAAATCTTCAAACGTCAGATCCTGGTTGCCCGCGTTTACGGAATTCCCGTCAACATC